>CAZLSE010000005.1:0-17154 GCA_964562055.1 uncultured Gammaproteobacteria bacterium | reverse complement strand
TACAAAAGTAAATATTTGGGTATTACGGTATCAAAAAATCCCCCGCTTTCTATTGAGGCAAGGGTACGGAGCACTTCTTTTGGGGCGCATGCTTTTTGGGCGGCAAGGGCAATAATTTCATCAACTGTTTCGCCTGGTCTACGTTTTGCTGGATCTATGGGAAATAAATCAGGTCCTTTTGTTGGCTTAGGCGGTTTAGTGGGTTGAGGTGGTTGGGTGGGAGAGGAGATTACTTTTGTCGTTGGAGAAATACGCGAAATAGATGTGGGAAGTGGAGGTGGATTTGAGGGAAAGAGGGCGGGTGTTGACGTAGGTTTTGACGGAGTCACTTCTGACTCTTGATTCTCGACTCTTGATTCTTCATTATCCCATTCCAAAACTTCTGAGGGTGGTTCTGGTAGGGGAGTTGAGTCTTCATTTTGTGCAATAAACACAGGAAATTCGAATTTTGGGAGTTCAATTGCGCTCATATTGCTTGCAAGTGCCTGCACGTCGCTCTTAAGGCGTACAGTGTCGAAAAACGTAGGGTCTTGATAGTAGCGAGTTGTCCCAAACTGCACAATGAGAAATGAAACAATGCAAACAAGCACTATACGAACGCGGTACGAAAAAAAGCCCATGTACTAATTGAACCATATTTACTAATACTTAAGAAGCGCTGTTTGCTTTATTACGTTACTACTACAGTCCAACCGTACATTTTGTGGTTTATAAACCATTGTTCAATTTTTAATTTTCAATTTTAATTGAAATTAAAATGAATAAAAAATCTAGCAAAACAAGCCCATTTAATTTAGAGGAAAGAACTGCTCTCTTTGCAGAGCAGACGATACTATTTTATCGCGTAACATATAAAGAACATCATTTAAAATCCAGTTTAGATAAACTTATTCGCAGTGCGACAAGCGTTTGTGCAAATTACACAGAAGCAAACGGAGCATCATCTAAAAGAGATTTCGCTAATAAAATCAGTATATGTAAAAAAGAAGCGAGAGAAAGTTTATACTGGTTAAGGTTAATAGGTAGGACTCTCCTTGATCCGCAAACAAAACTGCAATGTAGAACGTTATGGAAAGAAGCATATGAACTTGTACTTATTTTTTCAGCGAGCATCTAGCCTCCTACTCAATACATAAGATATCGCCTTCAGCAATTAGGTGGTGACTTTTTATACCTGCAAAGAGGTTAATAACTTTGTGTAAGATATTATTCTTTCATCAGTCTATCCTACATAAATGCATCGTACACATGCATACAGGAGGCACATACTTTTGTATCACCTCTATGCATGCGTATGAGCATACTATATGGAAGATAGACATCTGACCCAATTTGTCAAAGAGCTCTCTTTTGCTCACAAGCTTCGGAAGGGCAGGCAAGTAGCCTGACTCCATTCCAAACAACTTTATGGCTTCAAAGAAACAAGACTTGTAGTTGTTGCATATGCAAATATGCAGACTAGTTAGTCTTCTTTTTCATCTTGCCTCTATCTATTCCATACAAATAGACACCGGAAGCTATATCCGGTTGAATAGATAACTGCAACATGCGAATTGAATTGAATATGTGTATTCATATGCTCTTCCCACAGCTCACAATTGGCGTATATCGACGGTCGATTTACAGCCAACGACAGTTATGAGTTTAGGGAAGAGGAAGAAATAGAATAATCAAGGTTTATTACACGTAAAAAATACGTGGCGGGTGACAAAAATGTCACACCGCGTAACCATTGATCCATTTGTAGGCTGGGTCAGTCGCCCTATTTCTCCGCACCATCTCCAGTGAGATGGATTTTTTTGATGAAAAGGGCAGCCTTGCTAGAGGGCTGCCGAAGTGGCGCTATTATTTATCGCCCAGAATAATCTTAATAAGTTGTATGGTAGTATCACCATACGCCATGTTTCTCAGAAAACTTGCCCATGCATCCTCGTCGTTATCAGGTGGACAAGGTCCCCGAAAAGTTTTGGTCATACCATTAAAGTAAATGTAGGCGCTCTGTTCGTCGCACCAGAACATGGCCCCCGCCGCTTCAAACGCGGTGACCACATCTTTTTTTGTGAACCTGACCACATTAATCGTCAGTTCTGGGATGTTGGGTTGTGGAGCCGGAACAGCAACTATTGCATCATTGCGAAGCTCTGCTCTAAAAGCAGCTTCACCGCCCGCAAGCCAGACAACTGCGTAAATTACAGCAGTCGTACTAATAAGAAGTAATCCTGCTGGATTACTAATGGCTGAAGCGGACGTGACTTCAACTAAACCCCATTGGGAGGTTGGCGCGTAAAGAGAAGCCAAGCTTAGACCCTCAGCGTATGTCCACAACTTTGCACCCATTCCTTCTTCGTACCCATGCGTCGGAGGAAGAGGAGTCCCTTGAATCTCCTTAATAGGAGGTTCTGGGACCAGCGACGCCTGCGGCACTGGTGCGCCAGGCGTAGAGGTTGGCGTCTCATCACAGGCAATCTGTGCTACAAGGAGCACAAGAATGCTTACTACAATTACGATTTGCTTTTTCATTTCGATCTCCCTTAATTTTTTATCGAAAAAACAGACGTTGTTTTTTTCTACTCGCATACGGGTTCGGTAATGAATCCCCCTTGGGGCCATATCCTACTATTACGTATGGTTTCGGTTTTCCTTGAACACACCCGCGAAGGTAGTTCTGCATTCAGTTTGGCATACACGTCGGCCAAGCTGTTTTTAGGAATGGACGAAAAATGCGCCCTATTTAGTTGTCATTCTTTTCATCACCCCCTGTGATGAACTGATCTTGGACATTAGGCATAGTATTTGTACGCCTAGAGTCCAAGACCATTTTCACAAAGGGATTTGACCCAATTTGTCAAAGAGCCCTCCTTCGCTCACAAGCTTCGGAAGGGTAAACCCCTACCAACAATCATGAGCAAAAGAGTACATAGCTCTCGTTTCTACACAAGCTAATTTGTAGATACTTGAGCCGTCTTTTAGTTTCAGATATTATTTACCCACGCAAACGCATCCGGAAGCTATTCCCGGTTGGGTAAAAATGGGTCTGAAACATACCTATAGTATATCAGACTATAGGCACAAATTCAAGCTAGGAAGTGTGTAATAGATATGTATAAAAATAACAGAAATTTACCCTCAAAAATTGAAGATTCGCCCTTAGACTTTACGACTTTCGACATTTCGACTTTAAGACTGTTTACTCGGTTCATATCCAAACCGTTCTTTGGAGAGTTTGATTATCTTTTCTTTATTTTCATTTTTGAGTGCTGGTAGAGGTAGGGTATTGGCTGGAAAGGGGAGCGAGGCCAGGCCGTCTATAGACAGCTTCATAACAAGCTCAAACTTACCCAAAGCTACCAGGTCGTTTTCGGTATACATTTCGCCATATTCACGCGATAGCATATGGGCGTCACGCGCACCAACCACAAAGCTCATAAGAGTGCCCACATTGCCAAAAATCGCACGTTCAATATCTTCGTCTAACTGGCCAATATACTGGTTGGTAAGGGTGAGCGACAGTCTAAATTTTCTGGCTTCAGACAAAATTTTGATAAACGATGAAGTGGCAAAGTTTTGAAACTCATCGACGTACAGGAAAAAGTCCTTCCGGTCATGTTCCGCCACAAATGCACGGTTCATGGCGGCAAGCTGAATTTGGGTAATAATCATGGCGCCCAAAAGGGCAGCATTATCTTCGCCCAATTTACCTTGTGACAAATTAAGGAGTAATATTTTTTCCCATTCATTATTTCTTCAAGGTTTACCGTCGATTTTGCACGACCTACAATATTGCGTATCATGGTAGAGGTTACAAATTGCCCAACTTTATTTTGAATGGGCGATATTGCCTCAACTCGCAGTTTTTCCGACATTTTTGCATACTCCAGCTCCCAAAACCCCTTAAGCACAGTGTCTTTTAGTTGTGCGACAATTTTTTTGCGATAGTCAGCGTGCGCCAAAAGCGGAAGCACATCGGCAAGGGTGGTGCCCGGTACGTTAAGAAGCGTAAGAATTACGTTTCTCAGAATGTACTCAAGCCGTGGGCCCCAACTGTCTTTATATAACTTACTAAAAATCGCCACAATACCCGACGATACCAAATCTTTATGTTGTTGCCCGTGCATTTCAAGAACGTTGAGGGCAAAGGGACGTTTTGTATCAAACGGTTCAAGATACACTACATCGTTTAACCTTCGCTTGGGAATATAGTTTAAAATAGTTTCACACAAATCACCATGCGGGTCTATCACACCAATCCCGCGGTCTTTGCGAATATCATCAATTGCCATATTAGCAATAAGAGTCGATTTTCCTGCTCCTGTTTTTCCCACTATATACATATGTTTGCGCCGGTCATCCTCGCGGATACCAAAAATGGTTGGTTTATTACGAAACTCTGTTTTGGCAAAAAAATTGATTTTCTGTTTTTCCTCATCGGTTAGTTTGTCCACTACTGGTAAATTTTCCGGTGGCTCACCAATAAGAGTTTTACCCCAGCTTATGTTTTTGAGGCCTCCCAACAATATACCCGGTGGGTGCCAGAGTGATGCAAGCTCTTGTGCATTCAGTACCTGCCCCTTATTTTCAAAGTAACTTATTTTCCTTTCTTTAATGCGGTTCAGAAATTTTTCTTTGAAAAAAAGAGGACGCCTGAATACAAACTGATTACCCTCTCCCAGTGAAAACGCTCCAAAAGTACCGGCAAGATTTGACAAGAATGGCGCTGGGTCAAGTGCTTTATCTGACGATCCCACCACTAAGCGAACACATGTTTTGCCGCCTTGAAACTGCGCTTTTCGCATAATGGCCATTTTTTGTGGGTTCATCACATATTTTCGTGATGTCTCATCGTACAGTTGACCTCCTGCATTTTTTACTGCTCCGTCTTGCCAAGCAAAATAGGGAGGAGTAACAATAATCTGTACCGCCATACGAATATGCGGTGTTTGTTTTGCCATAAAACCCAAAACAGCTGACATGGGGTCTACATCCTTAAAATCAAAATATGTTTTAATCGGCAAGTATGAGTACGAGTTTAACACCACTTCTCCAAACGATAGCCGGGGCGCTTTAAGCACCAAGTTCATGGGGTCAGTGGTGCGCACTATTTTAGACTGCGGGAATGATGAGCTTATCAAACTTTGGATAAATGTTTCGCTTTCTTTGGGAACAGCTGCATAAAAATAAATGAGCTGGTTGAGAAGAAACAATTCAAACGCATACGTTTTTGGTTTTACCAAAAGGAGTCGTTTCCACAGCGGTAAGTATGGGTAGGGGAGCGCAGATGAGAATATCTGAGTCGCCGACTCAATAGGAGTCTCATCCGTTTTGGGATTGCGGATATGCAGATGAGAAAGTGGGGACATACCTTATATTACATCACTACACTTACACATGTCCAATTTTAAGTATTAATTGAATTACCAAATATTTAAATTAAAAATTAACACAATAAAATTCGTAAAAATTGAAAATTAAAAACTAAAAATTGCCAAATATTCTCCCAAACAATCCCTTAAACCAGTTTCCTACTTTTTGCCACCATTTAAGTGGTTTTGGAGGAGGAGGGGGAAGATCTTCTGACTCTTGACTCTTGATTTGAGATTTATCTTCAAGTTGTTCATCTTTTGGTGTTTGACTTTCGACTTTTGGACTTTCAGACTTTGGATTTTCGTCTTTTGGCTTTATGCTTTCAGCTTTACCCTCACCTTGAATAAGGAGTTGCGCCTCAGCTCCTAACGTATGGTTTTGTGTCGCTACATGTCCTTCACGAACACCATCTTTTGCAATTGTTTTAATGTTTGCCGATACAAATGGTGATAGTTTTTTTTCTGATGACAACACTGAGGCTTTGTCAATACGAAGCGCAGAGTCACCGCCAACTCCCTCAACTTTAAGATACTTTGTTTTCACCCCGGAAATAGTCACATCCTTAAAACTGTGGTGAATAGCCATATCAAGAGCGGTTGTGCGATCGAGCGGTTTTTCTTTTGGGAGTGAAGACGATTTTGCCGTTTTGACAAGCTCCTGATACAAGTCATGCACATCGCGCATCATATCGGGGCGGAGTCCGTGATCTTTAAGCCATGCTTTTTTATTGTCCTTTGGAATTGTTCCGTAGGTGTGTAAAAGATGAACAAGTGGTACCAGGTCGGACTTTGTGTGCGTATATTTGTCTCGGAACGATAGGAGTGTTGTGTTATTTGTATTAAACACGTCCGGATAAACTTCAAGCATTGCGGCAAGCGCCGCAGTATCTTCGATATTACCAAACCGTATACCTTCGGCTACCAAGCTTGCATGATTGACGCTAAGTTGCAAGTCGGCCATAAACATACCCTTTACAGTCAGCTTTTTGTCTTTTAGTGCGTCAAGCTTTTCCAACCGTTTATAGGCGGCCGTAATATGGCTTGGATACGGTTTGTTGATAAATTCAAATCGTGTAGGATCTTGGCCTGTAGCAAGTAAAGTAAGCACTTCGGTGGTAATATCGGTTCGCATAATTTCAGCATCTTCATGTTTTTGCCGGCTATTCCAGTCGGACTCGGTAGTTAACGTATAATATTTGTCTGGTATCCCATCTTCTGTTTTTCTTCGTCCCACGCGTCCCTTTCGCTGCTTCAGGTGGTCAAGCGGAGCGGGTCCTTCGACGAGATAATCCTTACCAGTTACGGGGTCATATTCTTTATGTTTATATGTGCACGTATCAACTACTACGCGAACTGGCCAGGTCAAACTCTCTTGTGCCGCATTTGTGGCAAGCACCACTACCCGTTTCCCTCCAAACTTTTCAACCGCGGCATCTTGCTCTTCTTTGCTCATTCCGCCAAAATAGGGGACCACAACCGTATCTTTGAGTTCCATTCCATCGAGCGCTCTTTGGGCTTCCTCAATTTGTGCACGTCCGGATAAAAATACAAGTATGTTTCCTGGGTCACCCTTATCTATCGCAAACTTTACTTTTTCTGCAGCAGCTTTGGGAAGTTCTGACATGGGCACGCGCCTATCATGCCATGTTTTATCATCAATCGGGAATGTTTCGCCCGGCACTTCAACCTTTACTGCTCCCGAAAAATATCTTTTTAGTTTATCCTCATCCATTGTGGCACTGGTTAATACCAGTTTGAGCGGTTTTCCTGCTTGCTGGCGTTTTTCCTGAATTTTTTTAAGCATGGTAAGGAGGATTTCGTTACTTTTTGATTCTTTATGAACCTCATCTACCATGACAAGGTCGTACTGCATAAGGTCTGGGTCATGTTTCATTTTATTCAGAAGTGTTTGGGTAGGGCAAAAAAGAAGACGTGTTTTATCCGACACATTGCGTCGGTATCTGTTTTGCACGCCCACCACGTCGCCCACGTTTTCACCCCGGTCTTCGGCAGCATTTTCGCCACCCATTTCGGTTGCTTTTCGTAAATTTTCGGTCATCACCATATTACCTTTTTCTCCGATTGCCTCAAGTGCAATTAGGGCTCCGCCACGCGTTTTTCCGGTACCGGTGCCCGCAATAAGTAACACAGTTGGATTGTTTTTAATTGCATCAATTATCTCGGCGCGTTTTTTCCATACCAATAAGTCGGTTACGGGAAGTTTTGAAGATGGTTTTGCCTCGGTTGGTTTAGGTTGCTCAGACAATAGAGGTCGAGTAACCGGTTCAACAACGGCAGGAACTTCTGTCATAGATAGAGCATACCCCTTTTGTGGCTAAAAATCAATGAGAGAGATTCTTACTTCACAGCATAGACTTCAACTTCGTTATCTTTCCATAGTAGTGACAGATAATATGGATAGGGTTGTCTCCGGTTATATATTCCGCTCTGAGTAGGCGTCTTGTCTACGTCGTAGTAATAGTAAATCATGGGATATATCTCTGTTTTTTCACTTGATGTATTTGAAAGAAGCTCTATATATTCACCCTGTCGAAGGGGGAAGAACAGACGTGGAAAATAATCAACAATCAAATCATTATTATTTACTGTCGCATTACTCCAGTCAGGGGATATAGTACCTCCAGGAGTGGCGATACTAATATCATTAATTGATCTTGGCCACACTGTCAGTCTTTCAAGTCGCAACACTCCATCCATGTCGGCATATACACGCTTATGTATCGTATCTGCGGGTTCAATAAATTTATGTTCGATCACTACATCACCGTTATGCTGTATCCTGTCGGGCAGCAGCTTATCCCAGGCTCTCCGGACGTACTTGCATTCTGGATTATGCCACAGATCCCCATTTTGTCCTTTTTTTATAAGAACTATGATTTGTACATCGTTGTCTTTTAACTTTTGAATAAATGCATCAGGGTTAAAGTTTTTTAACAGATCAGCATTACTTGTTTCGCAGTTGAGTGCAGCCATATCGCTATCCGACAACAGAGTATTCGTGAATGGTGTGTTTGCAATATGAAGAAAATATCCATCAATGACCGATTTTTTCCAAAAGTATGAGAGCGCAGAGTGATACCCCTGTTTGGTTACAAGCGGCACATGCATTACAGCACTCCCAGGCTGTCTTTTTACAACTTCTGCTGCCTTTATGGGGAAGGGGGAGGTTTTCATGATAGAGTAAAACCCTCTTTCAAAAAGTAGAAGCAAAATGAGAACCATGAAGACCGCTTTTTTTTGACACTGAACCCTCAGAGCGATTATAGCAACAACGGGGAATGATAGTACGATCCATGATCGTGCTGGCTCAGGCACAAACAATGGCTTAAAAAAGAGAAGTGTCGCAAGTAGCACCGCCAAAAGCGAAGCGATATCACGTAGGTGTCGTCTTTGTTTCTCTTTGAGGGCATATGCCAACACAATCAGCCAGCCAATTATTCCAAATCCAACTTGCTTTTCTATCGTGACATAGGTTGAGTTGAGCTTGCTCCACCAGTCACCCAAATATGCATTTGGAATGAATATATCAATAATCTTTGGTCTGATTTGTGGGTTTAATACTTCAACACTATCAAAATTAACCTGCTTTGTTATGATGGCTTTTATATATCCTCCCTGGAAGAATACGAATGGAATGAGGAATGTTAATGCCGCGAGAAACAAGTACAGTCGATATGTGCTCACAAAAGTAAATACGTCTTTGAAGACACTCAAATTTCTCCTTTGGTATGCAAATATAATTAGGTACGCTGCAAACACGATGACGCTTGCTTGAACCGCAATAAGTAGGTACTGTGCGGATGATAAAGAAATAAGTAGATATGCAAGAGAAATATGAACAAAGTGAGCAAGCTTTAACTGGTCCCGATTATATAGACTTAAACCAAGGCGGAAAAATACATAAAATAATATTGGTAAACCAATGATGAGTGAAAGATTCAGTTGACCATTTAAGTGGGCAAAAACATACGGCGACCAACCTTCGATTAGGGCTCCAATAAAAGCTATGTAACTAATGGAATCTGTCTTTACTCTTGAGAGTATTAGGATTTTTTTGAGTACGTAAAATGTAACAGTCAAGTTGCACCAAAGAATAGCGACAACGGTAAGATTGTAGGCGAGGGCGAGCGGAAATACAAACCCCAACAGTGCTCCAAATAGCACAACCAATGTTCCGTCTCTTCCATAACTGAAATCAAAGCCGTAGGGGTATCGCAAAGTATTAGTAAACGAAAACGGAAGTGACATGTGAGACATATTTTGATTTGCGAGATGCATATACCCGAAGTATTCATACTTGTCGCCACCGTCTCCAATAATTTCATATAGAGGGTGTATTGCCCAAATTCTACTTGCCACAATGGCAAGTAGAAGGAAAAATAATCCTATGAGAATATCCTTATAATATCTTTTCATGTCTTCGATATAGCTTGTAACAGAGCCAAAAAATGTAGACAACACTCAACAAAATAGCGATAAAGGCAATATATTGAGGAATATATACGATATATATGGTTGAACTACTGTTCACTCTCCACATGTTTGCCCACCCATTATAGGTGAAGTGCTGTAACGGTTTAAATGAACCGTCAAACGCAATCCAACCCTTGTCAAAAGCCTGTTGTATGCCAACCATACAGTGATCGGGCGGCGACTCAGAACAGGCAACTTTTGCGCTATAATAAAACGTGGATATCTTTTTACTTTCCTCTATAGTAGCACTATTTTTTATTGGTTCATATGTCTTTGGTTGTATAGAGACTTGGCTCACCACATCAAGCGGGAAGGGAAAGAGGGTTGCATTGTGAACCTCGTTTATGCTCTGCCTTCCGAATGATCGTGTCTCCCAGTTAACCGCATACGATTGGGGTATAAATGATGTTATTGGCAGGAGCAAAAGCGAACTCTGGAATGTACTTTGAGGGAAAATAAATGCTTCCGGGATTGTGTTTGGTTCATTATAACCAATAAATAATTTCATACCCCTCCCTGATATATTTTTACCTTGGATATAGAGTACATATGGATAATCTGCAGTGATTCCATCGAGGTCCGCCCACGCACAGTTAACCGCAAACCCGTTTGCAGAGTATCGAACTCCGTTTCCTGAATCAACTGAGCGAACGGACCCAACATCAAAGCTATCCGCACAATTTCTTGATTTATTCAAATCAAGTGTGATCGGAATCTGCACGCCGTTTGAGATAACCTTGATACTTGTCAGTTCATTCAACTCAACAGTAGTTGACTCATATGAGTAGTTTGTATGTGAAGAGAGCGCAAGAGTGGAAAATTCAAGCGAACTAATATCACTGTCTGAAACATATTTCCCTGTATAGGACAAACGCGCCTCATCATTGCTATTAAAATGCGCTACTGCATGTATAGTTTCATTTCTCCTCACTTCATACATCGATGAACCAAGCCAGAAAATTACAGAATCATATTGCTGGTCCATGTTTACATATATATTGTTGATTTGAGGATATATATATTCATATTCGTCATTAAATATTATTTTTGTAATAGGAAATTCGATTGAAAATGTATTGTCCTTATAGGTAGAGTTAAAAAAAGAACGGTTGTATGAAAAAAGTACATTGGGGATGGTAATCGTATACGCATTCTGTGGCACTTTTTTGGAAATTGAAATATCTGAATTTGCATACGTAAGTTGATCATTTTGGAGTTTTGTGAGATCTGCAAAAGGAAAAATCAACGCATCTTTTTTCATCTCGGAACCAGTATCAATATACGAACCATATACTGCATAAGCAGTATCTACCCGTTTTCTGCCGCTTTCCTGTTGGATTGTATGGAGAGTTGTGGGAGTAATAAGACCTGTGTTGTTCTGAAGTGAAGGACGTTCGTATACATATATGTTTGATTGTTTCCACTTTTGCACAAAATCTGTCTGATTAATTAACTGGATAATTTGATCATAGTCATAGTCAGGCATGTTGGGATGAATTGAATTTTTGTCTAGAACCATAATATCCACATAGTATTTATTGAGAATATTCTGAAGCTTAGCCGCATCTTTTGAATTAAGCGTATGACGGAGTTCATGGTAAAAAAAGTCGCTTGTTTCTGTCCACCGAGCATGATCGGGTGTAAGCAGAGGTTGGCTCATCCCGAATATATAAAAACCCATACCTTGATATCCGGAGGCGCCCGGCTGCCCTTGCCAGTTGTAGTACAACCATCCTGCATCGCTAAAAAATGGAAGCTCGAGAACACGTGCATTACTAGGTCGTGTTCTGAGGTAATCAAACATAGCTCGATATTCGTTGGGTATACCGGTTTTCAGGAGTGGGTTTAGGAAATAACCGTAGAGCACAGGGAGAGAAATGGCACCGAGCAAAAGATAGGTAAGACTCGAAAAAACAGTTTGCAATATAGTCGAGTAGGGCCGCTTTTGAAGATGAATTTGCCTCAAGGTGAAGTCTATTGCAATGACAATTAGTACTGACGTATAAAATGAATAATAGTTCGAGAGCTTAGTAAACGGATTGCGGAACGCTTCACGAAAGGGTCCAAACGAATATAGCTTAGAAAGAATGTTTTGAGAATCAAATGTGCCAATCCAAATAAATAGAAAGATAAAAAGAAAGGGGAGTATGAGACCACAATAATATATTCTTCTGCGCGACAAACACGCAGTAAGCAAACCAATGAGTGTGAGTCCCGAGAACAAGAATAAGGATGATTGCACCACGGAAAAATGATGTAAGTAATATTCAATCCAGGGCTTGAATATATACTCATACTGTTTTGTATGAAAGTTATAGTCTTTCCAGTGAAACAGGTAATGCATTCCTGACAGAATATTGGTTACAGTGCCTGATTCCTTTACGCTTGCCAGTACCTCCTGTGCAAATAGTTGATTTGATCGACTATTTTCAACATAGTTGGAGTGTTTGAGTACATAATATACGTTCGGGATAATCCAATAGCTGTTTATAAGTAGAAAGATGAAACAAACAAGGCTCAGAGATTTGACTGTTTTTGCTGAGAAACCATACTGTTCTACTGCCGAGAAAAAGGCAAATGCGCCAAGCAGCGCAAATGCAATGTAGGCGATGGTTGGTACAAATGCTGTTGGAATGAAGAGGAAGAGAGCAAAAATATATAACAGAGCTGAACGGACAGAGGTGTGTTTAATAAATCTGTCTACAGTTAAAAGTACGAACGGGAAAAATGCAAACTGTATGGTAAACAGTTCAAAATTTATATAGAACTGTTGGATAGAGACAATATTTAGGATGTAGTAAAGCGCACCAAAAAGTGAAATGTACCTCCTCCACCCATACCACGAATGTACAAAAATACTTTTCAATAGAAAAAAATACATCGAGATCCCTCCGCACAATACGAGAATAAAGAAGTTTACATAGCGAACAAGGTGGCTTGGCAGTGCCCATGTCAGAAATGCAATAAAGGGGAATCGGGCAAGCTCTGCCAATTGGGACTGTGCTGCGGGAGCTCCAGTACCCTGGTACTGTGCCCATGCCCCCCCAAACACTCTGCTTGCAAACTCTTTAATATTTAGTTCAGGGTGCGTATTGTCCCAGCCTGTGTAATATGCTCCAGGTACGTAATTGCGCACCGCAATACATCCGACAACCAATACAAGAACAAGTAGTGGAATAAAGTGCATAAACCTGCGCATATAAAAAAGTATAGCAGTTAGTGGTCCATCAAAAAACGGCACTCGTAGGTGCCGTTTTTTTGAATTAATTACGAGCTTATTTACTTCTTTATGTAACTGTTTGTAGCGACAAGTGAATAGCTCTCTACCTGACCTTGCTCATCGAAGTTTACTTCGAATACAGAGTAACTATGTGTGTTTGCATCAAAGTAAAATATATTAACACTTTTAGATCCGTCTGCACCTGAGCTATTTGCACCTGCATCTGCAGAATGCATTGCGACAGCAATTTGATCCACCATGTCTTGGCTCATGAATGTGCCCTTGCCGGTCATTGATGAGTTTGTGAAGGGGTCTTTCTTTACCTTTTCAAGTGATATGTTGAGATCATTTGGTGTGCCCCCGTCTCTGGTAAGTCCTTTGACGATAAGCATCCATGCATGATTCTTTTGTGCGGTCAAGTCAATACGAACATCCCCATTTGGAGTGTAGATGATATATTCTCCACCAGCTGTTTCAACTTCGCGGAATGTACCCTCATTAATTGGGACCGTCACGCCGTCTGCATAACCAAAGTTATTGCGTGTATCCGAGCCTTTGATTGAACAGACACCAGAGGCAATATCTCTTTTTATGCTGTCTGGAGCTGAATCCTTGTTGCCGTCATAGTAATATGCTCCTGGGCTTGCGATACCAGTATATTGGCCAAGCCTTGAAACGTGGTCGTGTCCATCTTCATTAGCCCCATTATTAGGTACTAGATCGCTGTTTGCATTGATAGCTACTTCTTGTGGAACTCCGACTATATTGAATTCAGGCGAGGAACCTCCAGCTTCAAGAACTGGGTATGGGGGAGTGTTTGCGACAGCTGGTATGGATGTTGGTGTTTCAATTACTGTTCCTGCTCCAGGCGTGACAAGAGCATTTGGATTTGTGGGTGACGCAAGTGGTGTACCTGTTGCAACTGCAAGAGGTGTATTTGTTGGAGCAATAATCGTTGATGTTGGGGTAGGTAATACATCAGAAGTTGCAGTGATAGCTGATGTAGGTGTTTCTGCACCAGGTATGGCTGTTATTTGACCATTATTTGGGATAAGTACATCAAGTAGTGGGTTTACACCTGTTGGCGCAGGTGTAATTGCAGCCTGAGTTTGCTCAGCAACCGCAGTCGCAGTGCCTGCAACATATGTTGAAACAGCCACGTAGTCAACTGTAGGAGAATTACCCAGCAATCCACAAGCAGTAAGTAGTGCTGAGCTTGTAGGTGCTGCCCATCCTATGAAGGTTGATGCTGCTTTACCCTTAGGCTGGTGAGCTGTGTCTCTCGCTGAAGAACTTGGTTGTGCTAATTCGTTTACTGCTGACATAGTTTTAGATTAATATAAATATATAATACCTATAGTATAACAGTTTTTCAGAGCTTGTCAAGTGGAATTTTAATAGAGCTATACCTATAATATGTAGGTTCATCTTACGCACGAATACCACTATTCAAGGCCAATTTCAGGTATCATGTATACATGATCTCGCATGAGGGGGTTCCCCAGCCACAGCAGAAGTCAATGCAAAAAGTTCTCGATAAGTTTTCTGTGCTCAGTCATGAAAAAATGACCCTTGATCCGGCAGAAAAGAAGATACGCGCCACAACACAAGCCGTTCATAAGGCTATGGAGTGGTTTGAGGCTGACAGGACTTCTGCCTATGGGAAAATCAAAAAAGCACATGATGAGTTTGTCAAGGCTGGCAAGGCACTACACACAAAGCAGGCTCCACCCACAGGCACGCCTGAGAAGATCGAATCCGACCGAAGAGCACAAGAACGGCATGAACAGGAGGCTCAAAAAACATACGAGTGTAGACGTGATGAATATCAGGTCCAGCTTATAAGTTTTATGTTTTCAAGAAACAAAGAGTTGTTTCGTGGTACACGAGGATCACTCGAGTCGTATGACGCGCGCAAGGAAGATAGGCAAATTGAGGGCGTTATACGCGCGCTCAGTGGGCAGCACCTCCACATGGGGACAGGGGAGGGCAAAACCACCACAGTTTTGCCTATAGCCTCGCTTGTTGATGCTGCAACCAATGGAGATGGGCGCGTGGTAGTTGGCTCGGCTAATAGCCTATTGGTGAGCGAACTGCAGCGTAATACTGAACGGATGGCAGGGCTGCTGGCAGAACTTCCCATGTACAAAGATGGTGTCAATTTGGAAAAGTTGGAAGAGGGAGGTAAAAAAACAAACGAAGCTGTGATGGAAAATATTCTGTGCACTATGAACCGCGACTATCTCACGAGTAGCGGACTAAGCAAAAAAACAAAAGAACAGATAAAGGAATTGTATTGGGAGTCCTATGTCAAAAATCATGAGAACACACGAGATAGGTATCTCGAGAAGGGTGATGGCACGATAAGTGTTTACTTTGCGGAGGAAAAAAAACTTGTATTTGACTGGATGGCGGATAAAGACAAATTTCAAAGCGGGTGCCCCCGAATATATATGGACGAGGCACATGTTCCATACGATAAAAAAACTCCGTATTCGCTTACTAATTCATCGTTTGCTGTCTCCAATAGAGATGTTCGTGAGGGCGTGGTGGATTGGGTGACGCGGTACATGTTGGCGCGTCAGATCAGGCCAGAAGATGTATCACCTGATATGGGTCGTGATTCTATTGCGAATGAGCAACTTATGTATCGGCTTGGGCAACTTGACTTTAACACAATAACTCTCAATGGCACAGATGAGCAATCGAGACAGTTTAGAGAGGCAGTTGATATTATTATTCAGTCGCTTGGTGAATCTCCGAAACAGCGGCTCTATCTTCAGAAGCGGATATTACGAGACGCACAACGCATGGTGCCTCCTATGGGCCCACATGAGGTCCCGTATGGTTTACAGAAAACAGAAAAAGAACTCAAGGAACTGCGCACGCAACTGCATGAGGCAGAAATACAGATGGCGCTTACTCGTCGCGATGGTGGCGCTGAGTACGAGCGGTATAAAGCGCAAGTTGAACAGTTGAAAACAGATATTGCATTTGCAGAAGAAGCCAATGTGCATGCTATCGAGCCGGAGAAATCCGCACCACACCAGGAATTCATGATGACGCGCATCAAGGACATTTCTGAATTTATAAAGTTGCAAGGTAAAGAATTTACCCAGTCAAAAACCGGCGTAGTGATTCGTGACTCGTATGTGGATGAGCTGCTTGAGGAGCATAAATATGTACCTGATGTACAAGCAACTGTACTTGCAATATCGGGGAAATTTGAACCTATTAAGCGCAGGATTGCATTTCAAACAACTACGTACCCCAGCTTCCTTCATGCCATGCGGAACAACATTGTTGCAGTATCGGGTACACTAATGTACCCCGACCCCCACAAGGCACAGATGAAAAAAGGAGCCTTCGCAAAACTTCTTGAGAGTGAGACAGGACGCAAAGTGCACGTATTGGCGGTGCCCGAAATAAAGCCATTCCCAACCCCTCAATTAGTAAAGAATATGGATAATATATATATTCAACTTGATCGTGATATGAAAATGGAGCGCGCCATCGATAAAAGTGGTTCGGGCGGGGTTAGGCCAACACTGGTTGTTGATTACAACGGGTTGACAAGTGCTAGGCACACCTTTGAGGAGATGAAAAAACGCTATGGGGAGGATAGGGTGCGCTTCCTTGAAGCCAAGCCGTCAGGCGGAGACGTGGGGCACTTGGATCTTCTTGAAAGGCAAATTGTTGACTTTCAAAAAGTTGTCGCGCAAGAAGGTGTTGGGCATGATAAGCGCAAATTAAAACTGAGAGAACTACAAAATAAAAAAAGAAGAATAATACAAAATCCCACAGGACAGCTCAAGATGTTGTTCGATTTGGAGCGTCAAAACAACGAGTTATTTGCTCGTGTACAAAATGGTGAGGATAGGGACGGCAGTATGAATAAAGCAATTGGTGAAAATAATAAGATTATTTCTAATGCATTCCAGAACCCCGACCAGGCATATCGCACCTTTATCAAACTGAATCAGCGAATTCAGGAGCTGGAGGAGTTTGTGAATAGAGTTGATGCAGATCAACAAAAACTGTCGCAGATGATCGCCGAGCGTGATGACATATATACACATG
>CAZLSE010000004.1:41878-46848 GCA_964562055.1 uncultured Gammaproteobacteria bacterium | reverse complement strand
AGGATATCTGTTATTAAGTTCTTGCACACAAAACGGTTTTGTAAGAGACTGAGAAAAATAGAGTTGTAATGTTGATCCTGCAGGAACAGCGTAGATCGTTTCTTTATCCGTAGGTTGATTTACTGTTCCGTATGTTTTTACAATTTGTGGTTTAGCTGGTAAAAAGGCAGTTTGTAAGTCTATCAAGGTTTGTTGTTTTTTTTCATCAGGGAATCGATGGTGATTGGCCATGGTCAGATAGAATTATGATCTCATACGGAATTTCAGATGCTTGTATTGTTTTTTGAATCTTATGAATATATCGATCAATGAGATGAAATGCTGATAGTGCGGATATATGCGTTGGCCCATATTTGTGGGCGTATCCATCATACAGTAAGAAATCAACAAAAATTTAAGGAGTACCTCTATATATTTTAATTTCTGTGAGAAAACAGGAAAACTGTCCGAGAAATATGGTTTCAAAGATTTTTTGCGATTCATGGCGATTATTGTTTCGGTATAAAAATGCAGTCTTCAGCGTAAGCCATACTATTCGGATAAACTGGAGTGGGTACAGTATACCAAGTGAAAGGTACTGAAGCAGTTTTACAATTAAAACTGTTTTTGGAAACCGTAGATTTCTACCAGATAGGACCAGTTGTGTTGCGCCGCCAGTATAAACACTTATGATCACAGATCCATCCTTAATCAGTTCTCTTTTTTTTGGAAAAGTATCTTCGAATAAAGACAATTCCTGACTTCGATTACCTCGCACAAAACTATTGAGTGCACGATCATACCAGGTGAAACCAGGAATATTTGCATTGGTTCCATAAAACAGCAAAGCCTCAGTTGCGATGGTTGCAGCTGGTAGTCCGCAAAAATATTTTTGAAAAACATATTTATTTTTAATGAGACGAGCAATCGTGGGGCATTTTCTTTTTTTTGGCTTTTGGTAATTCCAAGAAATAGAGACAAGAATGAAAATAAATTCTCCTCATAATTATTTTACATTTAAAATACGTTGATATACTTCTTCAGTTTGGCGCGCGATTGTATTCCAGGAGAAGTTGGGGCGCATAGTAATACACCACTTTTTGATTGACTCTATTCGTTTCGGATTTGTTATGAGCTTTTCAAGTGCAACACTAAGTTCTTCAGGATTCTTTTTAACAAGTAAATCTTTTGCTGGGTAGTTATGCAAAAAATCTGAGAAGATTGGTATATTAAATCCAACTACGGGTAAACCTGCACTTATTGCTTCAAGTACTGATATTGATGCTGCCTCGTTTACGTAAGGAGCGCAAAAAATATCTGATTCAGTAAAATATTTTGCTCGTTCTTCGCCCTTAATCTCCCCAATGTATGATATGTGTGAAAGTAAGTGGTTACTCTTAGCATATTCTAAAGAGTTAACTCGATCTTCGCCGTCACCCATGATAGTCAGATGAAATTGTACACCCCTTTTTTTTAAGAGCTTCAAAGCTCTCAACAGCTTTATTAGCCCTTTACGATGCACTATTCTTGCTGCGAAAAAAAGACGTATAGGGAAGGCAATTTCACCAATTTTTGGTTTGAATAATTGAGTATCTACCGCGTTCGGTATTATTTTTTTATAAACCGTATCATCACAAATTTCTCCCCATTTATCAAATGTTATTTTTGATACAAAAATCGCTCCGCGTGAATGGAGCGAAAACTTTTTTTTAAACAAGGGAACAAGACCATTAAAAATATTAAAAACCGATTCATCATCCCAAGATGTGTGAAATGAGCTTACAACGGGTATACGTGCTCTTTCAAGCACACTCCAACCGGCAAAAGGAATATAGGGTTCATGCATGTGAACTAAGTCGTAATTATTCTTCGAAAATATTTTCTCGGGATAATCTGACTCATTGAGCATGTGCACACTCCCATCGTTGCCAGCGGGCATTGGTATCATAAATTTGTTTCCCAGTACATGATAGTGCGAAAATCTGTTTTTTTGCGGTTTGGGTCCGTAAATATCCACACTGAGTCCAAGTAATCTGAGTTCGTTACTGAGATAAAAAATATGCTCTTGTACACCGCCGGTTTTACCTGGATGTGCAGAAGTGAACATTGCTATCCTCAACGATTTCATGATGCAGTTTTGCGAAGAATAGCTAATGTTTGTTCGCCACACTTATCCCATGAAAATTGGGAGACAAGGCTTATCCCATTTTGTATGGCAGATAATCTTATTTCTTGATTATCATGCAGTCTCTCCAGTTGGGACAAAAGTGTTTGAGGTGAAAGTGGGTCAAAGTATAAGGCCGAATCGCCGCCAATTTCAGGCAAACTTGCAGTGTTTGCGGCAATCACAGGGCATCCTTCGTTCATTGCTTCTAGCATTGGCAATCCAAACCCTTCGTAAAATGATGGTAGCACAGTGCAAAATGCATATCGGTAAAGATCATTTTTTCGCTGATCGTCGATAAAACCTAAAAGCTCAATTTTACTATGTGCTTTTGAACTTTGAATATGGTTAATTGTGTCTTCAAACATCCACCCTTTTCTCCCAACAATTTTGAGAGAAAATTCTGGGTGTTTTTCCTGGAAAAGTGAGAATGCGGTTACAAGTGTTTTGATATTTTTTCTTGGTTGAATTGTCCCTACATATAAAATGTACGGTTTCCATTCCCGACTAGTATTTTGGTTCTTATTTGTGATTGTAAATCCATTGTATACAACGTGTATCTTATTTTCGTTAATACCGTAATACTTGGTAATGTCGTTCTTTGTCGTATGTGAAACCGCGATGACAGAGGTGGCATTATGTACCGAATAGCGTGTCCAATGAATAAGTTGGTATAAATCTTTCTTAAGAAATTCAGAAGGGTAGAGCATGTATGACAAATCATGTATGGTAACTACCGATTTGCACAATATGAATCGTGGTGCATAGTGGGCTGGTGAGAAAAAAACAGAGTACCGTATACCTTTAAGCCAACGATAAAGCAAATAGAGAGGTAAAAAAATCTGTGACCAGGCAAAAGGTCCGGGTACTACCGTATACGAAAAATACGGTCCTGCGCTCGGCAAGGTTTTATTAGGAGGTTCGCGTAAAAATACCACAAATTGGATATATTTACTTGCATTTTTTTGAAAATAATGCAGCAGTTCATAGGTATAGACTGATACACCTACCTTATTTTCAACATTTGCTTCGTTACCATCTACAGCAATGATCATAGACTTGTTAATAAAGTGATTAAACTATCAAAATAGTTTTTCCAAGAAAACTGCTGAGCGTAGTTAAATCCCTCGGATGACAATGTAACCCTTAACTCTTTTTCTCTCATAAGTCTTTGTAAACCTTGAGCAATATGAGTTGTGGAGTTTGGATCACACAGGACCGCGCCCTTTGAACCCACTTCGATCAGGGAGGATGTATTTGAAGTAAGTACGGCCTTATGATGAAGCAAAGCTTCTACAACTGGATATCCAAAACCTTCCCATAGTGAAGGATAGGCAAAAAACTCACTCAGCTCATATAAAGAATGTAATTCTTCATCTGAGATTAGTCCAAGGACCCGAATATTTTGCTGTGGAACACCGCTCAATGAATTATCCCACCCATGGGGACCCACGATAACGAGTTCATACGAACCGTCATTCACCTGATTAAATGACTCAATTAGTTTCGAAATATTTTTTCGCGGTTCTAGTTTGCCTACCGTTAAAATAAACGGCTTAGTCAGGTTAAATTTTTCTTTTGTTTTGGAAATTGTTTCTTGAGAAGGATTGAGTACTGCTACACCGGGATAAATAACATGCGTCTTTTCTTTTGTTTGGGGAATAAACCGTACAATATCACGCTCAGTGGCTTTTGAGTCGGCAATAATAAGGGAAGACTCTTTTTGTACGTGTTCAAGACGTTTTTTTTGGGTGGATAAGATACGTGGATGCACAGTATTTGGATATTGAAGAACGGTAAGATCATGAATGATTGTTGCTTTTCGTACGTTACTAGGTGGTTCTGTCCAATCTGACGAAATAAACCAATCGAGCTTTCCCATAAATAGTTCAGGAGGAAGAATGTGAAGCGTATTCCAAAAAAAAGAATGAATAATGGGAGGGACCAATACATGAACTAACTCATTACTGGTACTTTTTATCTGTTCTGCCAACTCTTTCGGAAATGGAGCACGCAATGAGCTGTATAAAAAAATCCACTCATGTTTATTTTTTTGATCCAAAATTGTTTGCACCAAGCCAGAGGTAAAGCGAGCAACCCCGGTTCCCTTAAATGCAAGTTGGGAAATATCAATTCCTATTCTCATGTTTTTTTAATTTGCTGATAGACAATTTCAAGTTTTTCAGCAATGTGTTTCCAACTATATTGTTTTACGGCAAGGTCATATGCTTCTTTCCGAACAGATTCATACCGATCCGGTTGTGTAAGTATATGTTTTATTTGTTCGGCAAATTGCGTAGGGGTCTCGGCAATAAGTACATGTGTGTTTTGTTTAAGATTCAGCCCCTCCACTCCGGTTCTTGAAGAAATTACCGGCAATCCGCTTGCCATAGCGGCAAGAATCTTTAACCGAGTGCCACCAGGGCCAAATATAGGGGCAATAAAAAGCGTTGAACTTTTATACAATTCTAGAACGGTATGTGTATCGTCCTCTTTTAAATTAATTATTTCAGTATTGCGAGGCATCATTTGGCCGGCTAATTTTAATTGTGCATTTTGACCGGCAATTACAATACGTGCGTGAGGGATATCTTGCTGAATGAGTGGGGCAATTTTTTCTAATAAAATCCGTACGGCTTCGGTATTCTGAAGCCAATCAAAATTTCCAATAAATAAAATTGTTGGCTTTGTGAGGTCTTTTTTTTCTAAAGATTTTTCAAACATTTCATCTCCTGCACAATTGGGAATAATCACTGGTTCAATTGTCGGCTCAAGTCTCATGATTTCTTTTTTATCAGCTTCCGATACGCTACCCACGAGGAGAGCC
>CAZLSE010000004.1:0-41868 GCA_964562055.1 uncultured Gammaproteobacteria bacterium | reverse complement strand
TTCCAGTAGTGTTGTTCCCATTTTTTAAGTTTGATAATATCAAGCATAAAGAGCGGTCTTAAAAAAAAGGGAAGTAAGTTTACAAAATGTTGGTATACCTTATATTCGATCGTCTGTTCGACAAGAAGAATGGGAGTGGAAGTTTCTTGAATATGAGGCATGATATAAAAAGTTTCTGCATGAATTACATCAAATTTTTCTTTTGCAAGCAATTCTGAAACTATTTTTTTAGCCTCTTCAGAATAGTTGCGAACAATAAGAAAAGGGTCGGATGAAGTTATGGCTTTCCAAATCGTTTTAATTTGCCAAGGTTTTTCTGGTCTTTTACATAGATAAATGCGTTTGCAGTAGGGTTTTAAATAAGACGAATATTTTTTTGTTTCATCAAATTTATATAAGGCGATTAATGTGATGTCATTATTCTTGCTTAAATACTTAAGCAGGTTAAGTGTACGAATTTGTCCACCAGAAGCGGGTGGATAGGGGACATACGGGGTTAACATCAATATTTTCATAGAGCAAACAGCGCGAATTGGCTATTTTCAAAAAGAACTTTATAGGGAGCTGTTTTTAGCTTTTCAATAATTTCTTTTTTGTCTGCTAAAACGTAGGAGTATCCCATAGATTTAAACTCTTCTGGTTCTCGATATAAAAGAGGCGAACCTTTGCGATCTGATAAATAAAGCAGTGTTGTATCGCCCATTCGATCGGCAACTATTTTATCGGAAGGTTGTGAAAAGGTTTTTATAATATTAGCCATTTGAAGTAGATCTTGAGGAACATGATAATAATCTTTAACCTGAAAATAGGAAAAGAAGAATGATGCCCCGAAAAGTATAAATACAGCTACAGTCGAAACGAATGAATTTAAAAATGCTATCGATGTGATAAGTGTCTGAGCCCCCATACCTACCGCAACTGCTATACCTGGAAAAGCTATCGTTTGATAGTAGGCATGTTGGACATTTCCTCCTTGAAACGTGAGTATATATAAGAGCGAAGCTACAGGTATACTTAAGAGAAATAAAGATGATCTTTTTCGAAGGAGACCCACGACGAACAGCGTTGTGAGATAACCCCCAAGTATAAGGTTGTTCATGCGTTCGTAAAAAATCCATCTAAAAAAAGCAGGACGCATGAATATTTCTTTTTGACCTTCAAATGTGTTTACACGTGATATTAGCCAATCGCTTGCCGGAATTCCTTCGGGAAAGTTAGTGATATAGTATCTCCAAATTAAAAGGGGAATGCCAGCCAGGAGAAAATAAAAAAATACATGAATTTTTTTTGGTATTCCAAATTTATAGGTGCGTAAAAACAATACAAATAGAGGAAGACCGTAAAAAATTGTAGTCGGCTTGATAAGAAGGGATATTCCAAACACCATACTCGATGAAAGAAGGAAGAAAACTTTTTTTATCGTGTTTCCCTCCATGATGAACATGCGTAAAAGAGCTACAGCTATGATAGCAGTCGATACTGCGGGCGTTTCGGGTAGGATGACTCGGGAAAAATATACAAAAAAGGGCATAATAGCATAGGTGAGCGCAGCAAACTGAGCTGCAACGCGACCCACTTCGGCTCGGGTTAGATAGTAGATTGCACCAATACACGCCAGTGAAAAAAGCGAAGCTACAAGCCTACCCCAGGTTTCCAGGCTTAATTGAGGAAACAACGAGTGAAGGATTGCAAAGATTGCGTTGTAAATTGGGAACTCAACAAAACGATATCCATTAGGATTATCAATACCAGACTGAAGATTGGAAAGATCATCGTATTGAGGGGTTAACAGATTAAAACCATTACGTTCAAAATTTCTTGCTACTGCAGCCGTATCCGCTTGACGCCACGAATGAAAATCGCCAAGTGGGGCATCAATACGATAGAGCCTTAATAGAAAAGCGATAACAAGAATGATTGTAAGGATTACTGAATCCTTTTTTTCCCAAGATTGATGTTTCATTTGTTTTTTTTCGTTACAACCTTTTTAGTCTTAATAACCGCACCTTTGTGGCTAACTACGGGTAGACTCTCGATATAGGCAATAGTCATACCCATAAACATCCAGAAAATAAATGCAACTTTTGACGCTTCAAACACATCAATATACGTGGCATTTACCAGAAGACCTCCGAACCCAGCGAGGATTCCCCAGAACAAGGTAGCATCAGGTATTGATAAACGCGATGCTTTCCAGATTTGGATGAATAATGAACCGAGTATGGTCATGAAAAGTATAGTACCCACAGCGCCAAACTCTCCAAGCCAACGAAGATAATCATTGTCTGTTGCTTCAGTTATAGAAGAAGGTCCTTTTCCAAACACAGGAAACTTGAGAAACGCATTAATGGCTCTTGGCCATTCAACCTGGAGGCGTGTGGCAACGGAAATATCGGGTATAACTGCGCTCACCACCTTCATACGGCCAAATGCTTCTTCTACAAGTGTATCTTCCTCTTCTTTCGTAAGAATTTTACCCGTTTTTGCTACTTCTTTACGAATTTGATCGCGGAGATTTAGTTTTGCCTCTTCGACATCTTTCGTGTCAAGCACCGCTTGTCCCACATCGACCGCATTATCTGAAGCGGCTTGTTTTCCGATAATATAATCGCCTACGGGAAGATCGTCTGGTTTGAGTCTTCGGGGTACTGTTGTTTGACCGGTTTCTTTGTCAATAAATATTTGTTTTGTTTGAAATGTTCGGTTAAGACGTTGTGTAAGATTGTTCGACAACAGCGTCATACCAACAGTAGCGAGAATGGTGACAATAGTGAGTACCCACTTCTTTTTTGTAAGCAGGAAAGGAAAGGCGCTCAAAAGATATGCACCGTATGATACGCGTGATGCGGTAAGTACAAGATTTGACAATGCAAGCAAAAATAAGGCATAAAACCAAGGCGAAATTTGGATGGTAAGAGCAAGAATAATTGGCATAAAAAAAATAAGGTAGGCAGCTAGGTCATAATGACCTCCGAAAGTAGATGATATACGGGCCCATGAATCGAGAATAAGAATATACCCCTTTGAGTATTCAGGATTCATAGTCTGAACTGCTGGCCATCCAGCATATTTTTGGCCTAATCCATACACTGTTACCAGACCAAGTGCAGTCAATACACAGGTCAGGAAGAACATAAAATCCTTTCTATTTTTTACTGCTGCAAAAAAAACAAAGAAGACTCCCATGTATTCAATACGTCTCAATGCATGAAGAAGCCCAAGATGCTGGATTACAATTGTTTTTTGGACGAACCATCCCATGATAAACGATACAAAAACTGCAGCCCAAAATAGTCCAAAGAGGACTAAATATCGAGTATGAAGTTGAACCTTTTTGCGAACAACTTGAATGAAAAAAATAAAATAAAGCAGACCAGTAAAAAGATCTTCAAGTCGTACTGCAATATAGGTATAGTCAACCATCCGAAACGGCAACTTAGGATAGAGCGGTATAAAAAATATGTAAAGGACAAGTGCTACTTTTAGAATATTATTGTCCAGCCACTTTAAAAGCTTCTGCATATGTCTGTTTTAGATAATTGTTATTAATGATATATCCCAAAGTCCATGCTGATCCTGCCTTTAAGCGTAACAGAAATCGAAGGAGAAACGTTGAGAAAACTGAATAATGTTTTTTATAGAAAAAAAGAAACCCACGGTATACCTGCAGGATGGGAAACGTTTTTCCACCGCTTGAGGCTGACCCGAGATGGATAATGCGTGATTTGGGATAGAAATATGTCTTCATCCCCATTTTAAGCGCTCTATAGAGAAGATCAACTTCTTCCATATACATGAAAATAGTTTCATCAAAACATCCAACTTTTTGGAAATAGTCTTTACGGGTCATAATGCATGCACCAGATACCCACCCGACCTCACGTATTTTTTTAGGGGAGTAACGAGTTAATCCCCAATAGTCACCACGGAGAAAAAGTGCACCAAACACAACAGGTAATGTATAGAAAGGAGCAGCTGAGGGTTGGGGAGTCATATCACGATTTAGAAGTTTTGGACCAATAAAGTGTTTAGTTTTTTGAAATTTTATATAGTACTCATATAGAGTGTGGATTGCGTCTTTGAGTATGATGGTATCTGAGTTAAGCAGCAGAATATACTCGCCACGTGCAAGTGCTACGCCTTGATTGTTGGCAGGACCAAATCCAGTGTTATTGTGATTAGCTACAAATACGATATTCTTGTGTTTTTGAGCGTACTCGGTAAAAAATGCCACCGAGTCATCTTTAACTGATGCATTATCTATTAAAATGATTTCAAAACGAGGAGCACGAGACTTTTTATAAAGTCGGAATGACTTATATATTGATTCAAGACAATGTTGTGTAATTTTTCTCGTGTTAAAATTGACAATTACGATAGACAAATCCGGTTTTTTTGTAGGCATACTGTTGTATAATTATACCAGAATAGGGCCTTAAAGCCCCTTTGTAGTCAGTATAGCTCAGCGGTAGAGCAATCGTTTCATAAGCGATCGGTCGCAGGTTCGAATCCTGCTACTGACACATTGCCTAATCTATTAATTCTTTATTCTCCCATCTTATGAATAATAAAAGAGTACTTATTACAGGTGGAAACAAAGGCATAGGTCTTGCAACCACAAATCTTTTTTTAGCGAAGGGTCATGAGGTGATTGTAGTCGCGCGAAATATTGACCAAATAATGATTGATCATAACGCATTGAAAAAAATCAAATTTGATTTATCAAATATTGAGTCTATACCAGATTTAGCTGACCAAATAGGCGTTGTTGATATTCTCATTAATAATGCCGGACTCATGAATGGGATACCATATGACTCATACACAGCGGATAAGAAAGAATTAATCTTAAAAACAAATATCGAAGCACCAGTTGCCCTTATAACAGAATTTTCAAAAGGCATGATTGATAAAAAGCACGGGAGAATTGTCAGTACAGCATCAATTGCAGGTGAAATTGGTCATCCAGATATATGGTATGGCATTACCAAGGCGGGTGTGATTAATTACACAAAAAGCTTTGCTAAAATTTTTGGATCAAAAGGGATTACGATAAACTGTGTTGCACCTGGTCCAGTTGAAGGCACACCGATGTTTGACGTTATTCCAGATCCTCGTAAAGAACAAATTAAAAGTGCAGTCGTATCTGGAAGGTTTGCGCAACCTGAGGAAATTGCAAAGACTATTTATTGGCTTGCTGTGGAAGCACCAGAGTATATTACTGGTACCTGCATTGATATTAATAATGGTGCATTCATGCGATAAAGCTTAATCACCATGTTAACACCAGAACGTACTTCCCGCCTAAAGAAGGTTGCCTCACAGAGAATAAAAGATATTATCGTTCTCGAAAACATCCACGACCCCCATAATGCTGCGGCTGCTCTGCGCAATTGTGATGCATTCGGAATTCAGGAGGTACATGTCATTTTTGAAACAGAAAAACAATTTGATGCACAAAAGCTAGGCAAACTTACGTCTGCTTCTGCAAATAAATGGCTGACCGTTAAAACATGGGACACAACAAAGGACTGTATTAACCACTTAAAAGCGAGAGGATACACAATTATTGTCACTGCAATAGATGAAAAGGCAACATCATTTGATACACTCAATCTGCCCCACACCCCTTGTGCCTTTGTATTTGGTAATGAGGGATTTGGGATTAGTGAAACTGCAAAAGAATTATCCGATATTATTACCTATATACCAATGTACGGATTTGTTGACAGTCTTAATCTTTCGGTTACCGTTGGAGTGGTTGTCCACGCGCTGCGAAAAATGCGAGGCAAGAGAGGGTCAACATCATTTTCCGAAGAAGAGGTGAGCACACTATTTGATACTTGGGAAAAACGAGATATACAAGAAAAATTGAGAATATAATATAGTCGATGGGTGACATAGTCGCTAGTCGTTAGTAATTAATATATTGATATGAGTGATTTAACGGTGGATGATATAAAAAAAGATTTACAAAAAGAAGTATTTATTCAGGACTACTCTAAAAAACAAACAATTGAAGGAGTTAAGGTTGTTGAGGTCAAGCGATTTGCAGGGGAGGATGGGACATTTGAGGATTTACTTCGACTTGATACGCAGGGAAATCTTGAACTGTTTCCTGAAATCAAGGTTCGACAGATTAACCGTTCAAAACTTTTACCTGGTTCAATTAAAGCCTGGCATCTACACTACAAACAGGAAGACGTGTGGTACATCGCACCGGAGGACCACATGATATTGGGATTATGGGATGTGCGTGAAAATTCACCAACAAAGGGAGTTACAATGAAGGTTCCAATGGGTAATGGTATGTCTCGTATTGTTGTTGTTCCAAGAGGCGTAGCACATGGAGTAGTAAATGTAGCCTCAACCCCCGGTACTGTATTTTATTTTGTAAACAATCAATTTAATGTTAGTGATCCCGATGAACGGCGCCTCAAGTGGGATGCTCTCGGCGCCGACTTCTGGGAAGTGGAAAAGGGTTAATTATCGGGTTCTTTCTGCAAAGTAAATAGTACGCTTTGTACCTGTGACTGGATTTGTATATCTGTCACCATTGGGTATAAATTTTGTCATTCGAAACCCATTTTCCTCTGAAAATAAGTTTTCTTTCATTTGTAATAAGTAGGGATTTAAAGATCTTCCTAATATCGCACCATAACCGAGTTCGCCAAATATTTCTTGGCGTTTTTTACTTAGTTCTGTACCAAGGCCTCTGTTTCGCACACTAGGTTCACTTTTAGGTAGGTTTTTGTCGCTTAATAACACTAGTTCATTTTCGTACATAAAAACGTCTGTGTCAGTTAATCCCGTCTTTTCAAAGATAGACTTTTTTATTGCCAATTGGTTCTCAGGGGGTTCCTTTTTATATTTTTCTTTCACAAGTGCGTCCACTGTCGTTTGACCACCTGATGCAAATCCCACCACATCACCTTGCAGATTTTAAGCAATAACAAGAGCACCGGGAACAAAAGTTTTAACCATATCTGGAAACTCACGGCTTATAAGCTCATCCATATCATATTCAGGATCAAACCAAGGCTCTTCTTCAAATGCTTTATAACACCGTGCCATTCCAAACTTGACCGATTCCGGTAGTGATTGGTACTGTCGTAACGCGTCTTCTGCGTTTTCAAACTTAAATTTGGACAAGGTAATTGTTTGTAAAAATTCTTTATCTTCAGGCATATATAAAAATAATTAATAATTAAACGGTTAGAGAAGGCGGGAAAAAAGCAGTGGAGTGTTGTTACGTACCTTTTACCGGCTATATATGCGGGGTATGATGGAAAAAAGAAGTCTCAACGTTGCAATGTCTATAAAGTCTCAAAAGCCATGTATTAGTATGTTACCATACTAATATACTTTTATCAATAATAAAAAGCATAATATCTAAATATTTAAATAATTAGATATCCTATGGGATAATGTATTTAATTTCATTTTACTGTACAATATAGACATGACTCATCAGGACTTTAAGTTATCAGGACAATACACGCCACGTACGAATCGTGAGAAGAGATTAGTTAAGGCACTTGCACAACTTACCTCGGAAAAAGATGTTTCAGCATTCATCCGCGATATGTTTACCCCAGCAGAAATAGTAGAGTTTGCGAATAGACTTGAAGTTGCGGTTCTGTTAAAAAAAGGCATTCCATATTTGGAAATCGCAAAAAAAGTAGGCGTTTCAACTACCACAGTAACCCGTGTAGCTCAGTGGTTATTTAAGGGGTGTGGTGGGTATAAAAAAACTTTAGAACTACTTGGATAGTAGAATTTGCAAATGGACCACAATCTGAGTACCATAAGTGAATGGAACAGAACTCACCAACTTCTCAACCAGAAGATCTGCAAAAATCTCAATTAAATTATTTTAAGAAACGAGGTTTAATCGTGCCAGTAATCATTCTATTCCTTTTTCTTGCGGGTGTCGCATTATATGTAGTAAAAACCCGGTCACTCCCCACAGAGCCACGATTTAATGGAGGGAATGCCATTATCCCTTCACTCGATCAATCATTTTTTTCAACTGATACTCTGAATAAGATAAAATCCGAATCTGAACTTATAAAACTACTTCAGAGTGGGAACAGTCAGAGTTCTAGATTCTCAAAAGATATGATGATGGCTGAGGAGCGCTCAAGTGGTGTTCCAAATAGAGCAGATGCCACCCAGAGCGATTCAGCTGTCCGTGTATCATCTACAAACAGTCAAACACTTGGTGTTGACGAGCCAGATATTGTAAAGTCAGATGGAAGTTCGATATATTATTTTCGAGAAGGGCAATTTCGCTGTTTCCGCGAACCAATGTTTGATTTGTTGCCCTCTGCAAAAATCGCTCCAGAACGCTGTGATTCCTCATCGGAAACACTTGTAGTTGGCGCACTGCCACCTTCAGAGATGAAATTAAAGAGTACTATACCACAACAAGGTGAAATGCTCATTTCTGGAAAGACGCTTGTATTATTTTCAAATTCCGACGATGGCTCACTTTCTGTGATGGGTTACTCCATTGCAAATGCGAATACTCCAAAAAAAATTTGGGAAATTCCCTTCCATAATCGGGTACAAAAAGTGGGCGCGAGGCTTTTTAACAATAAAATCTATTTAGTTACCAATACTTCAATTGCATTGCCCAAACCATGCCCAATACCCCTTATGGATGGAGAGCGCGCGGTTACCATTGCATGTACGGACATATATGCTCCTTCAAGTAAACCCACGTCAAACTCTGTTTATACCATAATTTCGATTAATCCAGAAAATGGAGCGGTAGACAAAACCGTGTCAATGACGGGCAACAACAACTACAGTTCGCTTTATATGTCAAGAAATGCATTGTATTTAAGTTATATGGTTGAGGGAGACATTATTAAAGTACTCAATCAATTTACACAAGAGCGCAAAGGTGTATTGCCAGCGTATATTGAAGAAAAAATCCAAACCCTTCAATCTTATGATCTTTCTCAACAAACCAAGGAAATGGAGCTTCAAAATGTGTTTTCACAGTATTTTAATTCGCTCAATGAAGATGAAAGACTGACTGTGGAAAACAATTTTCAGAATGCATTTAAATCTTTTTTTGCAAAGTATAATCGCTCATTTGAATATACGGGTATAGCGAAATTTACCGTAGACAATCTTTCTTTTGCAGGATCGGGAAAAGTACCCGGACGGATTCTCAATCAATTTTCGTTTGATGAATGGAAAGGTAATTTACGTGTTGCCACGACTATTGGTGAACAAAATAGATTTTATTTTTCTGGATTTGGAGATACACAGTCAGAAAGCGTAAGTGATGTATATGTTCTTGATGAAAAAATGAAATCAATTGGTTCAGTTAAAAACTTGGGTAAAACTGAAAGGATTTACTCAGTCCGGTTTGTGGGTGATCGCGGGTATGTAGTAACATTTCGCCAAACCGACCCATTTTATGTATTAGACTTATCAGTTCCTAACAGTCCGCAATTGAAGGGTGAGCTTAAAATACCCGGCGTTTCATCATATCTCCACCCAATAGATGAACACCTGGTTCTTGGAATTGGGAGAGACAATCAGGTTAAGCTTTCGTTATTTGATGTTAAAGATGCAAAAAACCCGAAAGAAATTTCCAAATATGAACTTGCAGGTGAGTACTGGAGTGAGGCAATGGACAATCATCACGCATTCTTGCAGGATGCGAAATATAGCATTTTCTTTGTCCCTGGCGGCCGAGGAGGATATATATTTTCATATGATGGGGGAGAGCTTGCAATGGTTAAATCGATTGAAAGCGCGCAAGTTAGAAGAGGTATGTATTTAAATGACTATCTCTACATCATTTCTGATTCTGGAATTACCACATATCGGGAAGGAACATGGGATAAAGTTGGCGAGTTTTTCTATTCTGGCAAGCCAATCAATCCAATTATCCCACCAATACTAAAAGAAGAACAAATAAGCGTGGAATAATTCACCAATCTTTTTTGTAATATTTTTTTCCCTGGAGATTTTTGGGAAGGTGTTCCTGGTTAATTTTTGTACCTGTGTTTCGTTCGGTAAGCCATGGATATCGAACATGACCCTTACCATATCCAAACTGTTTCATTACTTTATCTGAAGCATTTCGTAAATGAAGAGGAATGGGGTCTAGATTTTTTTCATCAATATCTGCCATAGCTTGAGCTATTCCTTCGGTTGAGGCGATGGATTTTTTTGCTGTTGCAAGATACGTAGCGGTTTGGGCTAAAATAAGTGATGCCTCCGGCATACCAATCATATGTACTGCCTGCATGCAGGAAGTAGCAACAACTAATGCGGTGGGTTGTGCGTTACCCACATCCTCACTTGCAAAAATAAGCATTCGTCGAGCAATAAAAAGTGGATCCTCACCGGCCTTAATCATACGTGCTAGATAGTGAAGTGTTGCATCAGGTTCACCACCCCTCATGCTTTTAATAAAAGCTGAAATTGTGTCGTAGTGCCAGTCACCTTTTTTATCATAAAGGATCGCTTTTCGCTGTACAGCCTCTTCGGCTATATTAAGAGTAATGGTGCGTCCAAGAGATGATGCGAGTTCAATTGCATTTATTGCAGTGCGAGCGTCACCATTGCTGCTTTTTATAATGTGAGCAATTGCATCGGAATTCCATTTGCGTCCCTTAAACTGTGATACTGCATGCGTTACAATTTTTTCCATTTCTTCATCGGTTAAGGGGTAGAGTACATAAACTTGTGAGCGAGATATGAGTGGTGCGTTTACCTCAAATCCTGGATTCTCAGTAGTAGCGCCGATCAGGATAATTGACCCATCTTCAACATGGGGAAGAAAGGCATCCTGCTGCCCCTTATTAAACCGGTGAATTTCATCAACGAAAAGGACCGTTTGTTTTTTAAATAAATTTTGTTCATTTTTAGCTTGTTTAATTATTTCTCGTATTTCAGCAACTCCTCCTGTGACTGCGGAAAATGATATAAATTCTGCATCCACATATTGAGCAATAAGCCGTGCTAGGGTTGTTTTACCGCAGCCTGGTGGTCCCCATAAAATCATGGAAGTAATTTTTCCGCTTTCAAGAAGCTTTCGAAGTGGTTTTCCCTTACCAACTAGGTGAGTTTGACCGACAACCTCATTTAGTGACTTTGGTCTTAGTTGTTCGGCGAGAGGAATAAAATCCATGAATCATAAAGACTCCGCGTTCGTTTCGTGGGACACACTTCGGCGGGATAACTTTTACTAATCCAATTATAAATAATCGGAAAGAAAAAAGTATACAATCGTTCACCTAGTTTAAACCCATTTTTGATTTTACTTCTTGAAGTGTGGATTGTGCGATTGTCTTGGCCTTTTTCGCACCATTAGAAATTACAGAATTGACATAATCTGTATCTTTCTCCAGTTGAGCCCTTTTCTGTTGAAGGGGTTCGAGTTCTTGTGAAACTGCATTTGCCAATGCATCTTTTATTTCAACAAATCGCAAAGTTCCATTCTTGAAATGATCTTCAAACTGCTCAACTTTATCTGGGATAAACAGTCGTGCAAATGTAAACAGAGTCTTAACTCCTTCACTCATTTCCCCTCCAGCAGCAGTTGCGGTTGGAATAGATCTAATTTTCTTTTTTACCTCATCCGGTGTATCAGTTAGATTAATATAGCTTCCCTCAACAGACTTACTCATTTTGCCAGCGCCTTTGAGTGAAGGTATATATTCACCCTTCGTAGCAAATCTCATAGGCTCTGGAAAATCCATTCCGTACTGCTCATTCATTTTCCGGGCAATTTCACGAGCAACTTCAAGATGTGGTTCTTGATCAATTCCTACAGGCACAAGACTGGCTTTGTATACCAATATATCCGCAGCCATAAGAACCGGATAATTTAACAGCGCCATTGTGCTGTGTTGTGGATATTGTTTAACTTTATCTTTAAAAGTTGGCAAATGTTGCATGCGGGCAATAGACATGACTGATGAAAAATAAAATGCAAGTTCAAAGAGTTCGTTCACCTCTGCTTGTTGAAAGATAATACTTTTATTTGGATCAAGTCCAGCTGCTAAATAATCAAGAATTACCTCTCTCCGGTTTTTACGAAGCTCTTCAATTAAATAGGGAGTTGTGACGGTGTGTGAATCGGCAACCATATATAATGTTTCAAACTCATTGCTGTTTTGCAGTTCAAGCATGCCCTTAACTGCGCCCAAATAATTTCCCAAATGGAGTCTTCCTGTTGCCCGAATTCCCGATAATACTCGTTTTTGGCCATGATATGCTGTTTCTACAATGCCGGGTGAAGAAATATCAGCAACAGTTGCATGGGGAAGTTTAAGTAAATCCTTGGTTTGATACTGAATACTGCACTCAAAACTTCCCGATCCTGCTTGAACAAATTCCCGCTCCATAACTCGTGTATCTATGAGAGTTTGTGAAACGTGCGGCACATATATTCGAGCAGCGCCCGGTTTTAAACCGGTAAGAGTTGTAAACTCATCATTTGTGGCCATTCGTAACTGTTTGGTGTTGAGTATTGATTGCAGTTTTTTTAGATCAACCTTACAGTCATCCCGACGAATGATAGCAACGTATCCGTTATCAACCTTAAAAACAAGGGTTGAAGCTCCGTCAGCAAATGTAAGTTTGCAATATTTAAGTACATCTTTAACTGTTACCAAATGAGGATGTTCCACAATGGAGTGGTTTATTCCCAACTTGGTGAGATCTGCACTGTATTCTTGTACCATTGGTTCAATCATAGGTTTGATTATACAAATTTTTTAAATCTTCGGCTTTCCAATAATAAATGCCGCATCACGCGGCCCAACATATGTATTAAAGAAATTATTAACCTGCGGTAATTTTGAAATGGGGCGGCTATCCCGGTTCAATGGTACTGGGTAAACCTGCGGCGTTACGAGTGTATGCGGATTTAACGGATTTTCCATGCCCAGATGAGCATGGAGCGAGCGGGCTACGGTTAAAACTTCTTCATTCGGAGTGGCGGTTATGGGATACACAGGGTCACAATAATGCATGCGTGCTTGAGCAACTACCGGATTTTGAGTTCTCCCCGATACATAATTAACAGTATGTCCAGCACCACGGACAGTCTCAATTGAGTTTGTTACCAACGCGGTCCCAACTCCATGCTTTTGGGCATGATGCTTTATAACGAGACCAGAAACATATAAATTACCGATGCCTTGATCTTGCAAATACTGTATGCTCGCAAATCCAAGCGGTTCTCCATTTTCTGCATACGCAATGATGACATGATGTTTTTTAAGATGTTCAAGAACATCCCGTTCAAATTCGGGTGTTATTTGTTGTACACCAAATGCATCTGCTGCGATAGAGACACCGTCAGTGAGAATGTCCACATCAAGAATATCGCTGACACTTATCTCTTTCATTCGAATAGGTGTACTGTGAACTTCAGTTAATCTGTCTTTAGCCGGAAATTCATAGAGAGCCATATTATTGCTGTGCGAAATAGTCTTTATATATAAACTCTACGTCCTTATCGCCCCTCCCAGACAGATTGATAACAATACTTTTGTTTTTTACCCAATCGTTTGGCAAGTTGAATGCCGTGTGCCACCGCATGAGCTGATTCAAGAGCGGGTATTATACCTTCAGAACGAGACAAAAGCGAAAATGCCTTTATGGCCTCTTTGTCTGTTACGGTTGCGAGTGTGATTCTTCCTGCGTCTGCAAGATATGCCATTTCTGGCCCGGCACCTGGGTAATCAAGTCCAGAGGCGGCGCTAAATGAAGATGCAATAGATCCATCAGCATTTGTTAGTGCTCGCGTTTTGAATCCGTATAGTGTGGTGGGCTGGCCCTTCCCGAGTGCTATGCCATGTTGATTTGTGTTTTCACCTTTTCCTGCAGGTTCAACGGCAACAAGGTTTACGCTGGGTTCGTCAATAAAGGCATAAAAAGCGCCGAGTGCATTACTTCCTCCTTCGACACATGCAATAATCGAGTGGGGAAATACTCCCTCTAATTTGGCAATCTGCATCTTTATCTCTTCACCAATTATTTTTTGAAAGTCCCGTACCATCATTGGATAAGGGTGTGGGCCAACTGCCGAACCCAGTAAGTAATATGCATCAGGTTCTTCTACGTATGTATTGAGAGCAACATCCACCGTGTCCTTGAGACTTTTTTGTCCGATCGTAACAGGAATAACACGCGCCCCCAGTATTTTCATTCTGTATACATTGGGTTTTTCATGTTTCATGTCCCGCGCGCCCATATAAACGTCACACTCCATTCCAAAGTATGCGGCAACAGTTGCAGTTGCTACGCCGTGTTGTCCTGCGCCGGTTTCAGCTATCAGTTTTTTCTTGTCTAAGCGCTGTGCGACAAGTGCCTGACCTATTGCATTATTGATCTTGTGTGCCCCGGTGCGATTTAAGTCTTCGCGCTTGAGATATATTTTTGCTCCATCAGTCTGCTTAGTTAGGTTTTTTGCATAATAGAGCGGACTGGGACGGTTGGCATATTGCTGAAATAGCTTTTTCAACTCGGCAGAAAATTGGGGATCATTTTTTGCTTGTGTGTACTCATGTGCAAGTTGTTCTAACGGCTTTTGGAGTTGCGGTGGCACAAACGATCCACCGTATTGTCCGAAATAACCGTTCTGATCTGGCTGAATATATGTAGTCATAAAATAAAAATAAATAGTAAAAATGGGTTAGAAAAAAGGGAAGAGTAGGCTTATCGCCATGAAGTACTCGGAGTAATCGACTTAAATCTACCTTGCGCAATTTCTTTTGAACCGCGAGTAACGGTAGCAATACCAACACCAAGTTTTTCAGCAATTGTGTGTTGAGAAATGCCGAGTTTTAGCATTTTAACTATCTGAAGACGAACTGGAATTGCATCAAGCTCTTTAGGGGTAAGGATGCCGCATAAAAAATCCTCGATTTCTTTATGTGTTTTACACCTTGATAGTTCGGTGACCAAGTCAGCAATAAATTTCTTATTCATGGATACTAGTATACTAGTACACTAGTATATTGTCAATGGATCTTAAAAAGTATTATTTCTGAGTTAGAAAAATACACTGTAGGAAAATTTCTTATTGTTATTTTTCCATCTGCTTTTATCATATCTATCAGTTCTATCGCTGCAAATTGAGCAATATATTTTTCGACCTGACTGTCTTTTGATCTTTGAACGATTGAATACACTTCCTCAGATGGAGTTTTTGAGGATTCAAGCACAGATAATAACTCTTGTTTGCGGTCTTCTGAATCAAACGATAATACTAATTCTTTTATACCACCGTAATATGTTGGATGCAGGGTGTATGTATATGTGTTTAATGGAGTATTACTATATAAAGCTTCTGATGGATTAACCCTACGCACGGTTTGCACTGCTAATTCATTTTTCTCGGCTCTACTGTCTTTAGCTTGATTACTTTTTAGGGTTATATAATTAAAGATTAAATATCCGAGAAGAATGAGAATAAATAATATAGTCGAAACAAATATAGTCTTTCTTTTTGATTTGTTAGCGGTGGGATCCATAGGCATCATTGTTACAGAAGAATGAGAACAAGTCAAGACATGTGCTATTATGTGTCTATATGACACAGAAAAAAGTTACTCGCTTTGACCTGGAGAAACATCTTGCAGAAGAACATAAAATGTCTAGTTTTTCCACCTATTTACGTGAAATAGTGTATGGAGGAAACGATGGAATAATTACAACCTTTGCAGTAGTTGCTGGTTTTTCTGGTGCTCACGCGCAAGGAAATGCCGGTCTTCCTCTCATGGCAGTACTCCTATTCGGATTTGCCAATTTATTTGCAGATGGAGCATCTATGGCACTCGGTAATTTTTTATCAACGCGTTCAGAGCAAGATGTATATGCAGGGATAAAAGCGAAAGAAATGCACGAAATTGACCACAATCCCTCGATCGAAAAAGAAGAGTCAATTGAAATTCTCATTCGAAAAGGATTTAGTGAAAAACAGGCAGAGCAACTCGTTTCAATATATATGACCAATAAACCATATTGGACAAGCTTTATGATGAATGAGGAGTTGGAACTATCAAATCCCGAAGGTGAACGACCAGTCCACATGGCGCTAGCAACATTTTTTTCATTCGTGATATTTGGTTGTATTCCATTACTTCCTTATATATTTTTTACAGGGCACCCATCACTTTTTCTCATGTCGGTTGTATCCACCGGTTTTGCGATGTTGCTTTTGGGCATCTTACGTTGGAGAGTGACCTTGCAAAATGTATGGCGCAGCATTGGAGAAAATCTTGCATTAGGTATCGCCGCTGCCGCAATCGCTTATTTTGTAGGTACAATGTTTAAGCTGTAGACCGCATCCATTTGTTCAGTACAGTGTTAGATTTTTTCAAAATGTCGGCAGTTGAAAGAAACCCCATAGAAAGACGCAGATGTGTGGAGTCTTGATCTTGACCTTCCGGTCCAAACACTTCACTTGGTACCCCACCTATCCCAAGTTCTTTTAACACATCAAAGGCAGTAACACCTGGTTTAAGCTTAAGCCATAGATAAAGAGGAATATCCTGTTCAATTGAATCTGTATGTCTAGGTTTACCATCACCCGGAACCACTATTCGATCTATTACCTCATCAAAAAAACGACGATCTGAATCGATATCTCGTATAACGTCAAGAAAAGCCCGCTTACGTTGTTGAAATAATTCAGAGAGATCATCATATGTCTTATCAGGAATGATAGATTCATCTGAAGGGGCCTGATAAAGACTATCAAGTTCTCCAGAAAAACTTGGTTCATTTGCCATTGTATCAGCATGCAGCACTGAATGAAGATTTATCCGCTCTCGAATCGACTCATCACTTACGAGCGCTGCCGCAATTCGTGTACCAGGTCGGCGCATTTTCTTGGATTCTGATATTACATATACTGCTTGTTTATCGGCCTTCGTTTCTTTTAAAATATCCACAAGTGCAGTTGTCTTTTCACGTGGTATTGTCCACATATATGCCATATCTATCATAAATACGATATCTTTATTTACATCCATCATGGTGCAGAGAACCCCACGGAGTGTTTCAGGATCTGATGATTAAGCCGTAGGGTTGTTGGCGGGAGTAATCATCATAATATCTGGAATTTTTCCACCCTGTTCAAACTAACTTTGGAGACGCTCCTTTGTAAGTTCATCGTTGGGTAGATCCGATGTTGGAACAAAAGATATATCCACACCGTTTTTTCAGCAGAATTAATAGCCATGGTAAAACCAACTGATGGGGATAGAAGAAGAGGTTTTCTGCCTTTTTCGCGGAGCATCATAGTTGACATGGCTCGTGTTGTTCGCTGAATAATATCCATTCCGCCATAACTCATCCACACATCGTTCACATTCAAATCAATACCCAGTTGTTGAACCTCTTTTACTATGCGTGTACGTGCTTCTTCTGTTCCTCTTCCACCCTCAGGAAAATACCGTGTCGGAACATGTACAGGTTTGCCCAACGTACGTCGTCTATTTTTGTATTCGATATCTATTTCTTTTTTTCGACGCATTAGCGCATCATATGTACCTCCAGAACCCTCAGGAACCAAGCCGAGACGATCTGCAAGGTTGCCAAATCGATTTTGTTCAAATATATCCGGTTCACCATCCATAGTAAAACCAATAGCATACGGATCAATATCACCAATAGTTGCCTGCAGTAAAAAAAATTCTCTCCCTAGTCCTTCAGACGATAATTTTTCGTTTAATCCCAAAATACACTGGTTGACGGCGCGGAGTTTATTAGGCGATTTAGGTAAGTCATGATTAATGAAATATCTAACAAAATGGGTAGTTGTCAGTTTAACTCGCTCAGCAGGCGCCATTTCTGAAGGCATATAGGGGCGTTACAACAGTCTAAACAAAAAAATCAAATTGCAAACATATTATAACCTGACAATGGTGTACGGATCCTTGTCATGGTTGCAGTCTACACAATAAATAGAAAACATATCTTTAATGACGGTTTTATCTCGATATTCAACATTTGTGTCAGAAGGGCTTGCAAGTTTATCGGTATCTTTGTTAATCGGTACCGACTGACGAGTCGACCCACCCCCCTGTGGCTCAGTTCCTTTTATAAAAAACTCATACCGTGCAGGACAGCTTTCTGCTCCTGCACTATCTTTTGTCATTGCAGCACCATTATCGTTACAAATTTGTTTTCCGATTACTGTATCAGGTTTAACCAGCCAAATGTCCGGTTGTTCTGCTAAAACAAATCTCATAATTTTATTCCAAATGGGAGCTGCTCCTGTAACGCCTGATGCGAGTGCTGGATTCATAGGTGAATTGTCATTATTCCCAACCCAAACTGCAGTTAGGAAGTTGGGGGTATATCCAATGGTCCAGTTATCTTTTTTATCATCAGTGGTTCCTGTTTTTACAGACACGGCCTTTCTTGGGATGACAAGTAGAGAGCCCTCACCAAATGCGGATGCCCGTGCATTATTATCAAGAAGAATATGTGAAATGATGTAAGACGATTCTCGCGAAATAGCTCGCTTGCCGGGAATGGCAAGTGCAGAAGGAGCAGGTATTGGCTTAGAAACATCTTTTACTAAATTAGTGTCTTGAAATTCATACAATACTTTACCGGTTCTGTCTTCAATTTTGAGAATGGAGTTTAATTTTCGAGGCACACCTTGATTTGCAAACGCGGAAAATGCCTGGGCCATTTCTGTCATGCGCACCTCGCCACCGCCTAATGTAAGTGAAAGGCCAAATCGTTTTGGATCGTTAAACGACGTTATGGTGAATGCAGATGCCGATGCGATAAATTCCTTTACACCATTAACTGCAAGCATTTTAACCGCCGGAATATTATAAGAATTGCCGAGAGCAAATCGCAGCTGAGTTGGTCCGTGAAATTGACCGTCATAGTTAACCGGGCAGTATGATCCGGGTTGACCTTCGGCGGTAAAGCATGTGGGTATATCAAGAAAAACTGTACCTGCTGTTACTTTTTTAAGATCGATACCAACTGCAAAATTAAGTGGTTTTATTGAACTGCCCGGTTGGCGCAGGGCAGTGGTCACGTTAAACGCTCCGGAACCGGTTGCAAAATAATCAACCGACCCCACCATAGCAAGAACTTCCCCCGTTGGCGGGCGTGTAATGAGAGCTGCAGCGTTATTAACATTAAGATACTCCAAATCCTCAATTTCTTCTTGTACAATTTTTTCTGCCTCTTCTTGCATTGTGAGGTCGAGCGTTGTGGTTACTTTTAAACCTCCTTGTTCCACCAAATCTACACCATACTGTCTTTCTAATAATTGCTTCACATAAAATACAAAATGAGGAGCCCTAACCACAGTACGAAGTGGTATAACGGCAATTGGTTTTTTAATAAGACTATCTCGTTGTTTTTGGGTTATGTATTTTAGTTCTGTCATTGCTTTCAATACTTCATTCCGGCGACGAACGGCAAGGTCGGGATTGATATAAGGGGAGTACAGAGAAGGTGCTTGTGGTAGTCCTGCAAGAAAAGCTGCTTCATCAATTGTGAGATCTTTTGCATGTTTACCAAAAAAAGTTTTTGAAGCTTCCTCAATTCCGTAAGCAGGACCGCCGTACGGAACCTGATTTAAATACATTTCCAAAATTTGTTCTTTTGTAAAACGTTGTTCAACCTGGATTGCAAGTATAATTTCGCGAACCTTACGTTGAATTGTTCGTTCAGGACTGAGTAATGCATTTTTTACCAGTTGTTGAGTTAGTGTTGAACCACCTTGTAAATTTTGTCTCAAAAGGGTGTCTTTCATTGCTCGTAAAATACCCGATACAAGCGATACCCCTTTATGTTTATAAAAATCTTTATCTTCAATTGCAATTACCGCTTGATACACGTGTGGTCTGAGGTCTTTCAGCTTAATTTGTGTTCTGTTTTGGTCCCGGTAAATCTCATAGAGGAGCTTTCCATTTCTATCATATATATGGGTAGAAAGCGGGACTGTTTTCATATCGCTCAAAGTTGCAGGTGAAGGAAGATCTTTAAAGATAAAGAGGTACACAATAACAGAAAAAAGAAGTATGGCGAGAACTATACTTCCAATGCTAAGTGCGAGTAGATGTCGACGAATAAGTGATACTATGGTGTTCATACTGATATACGCGGAAATAGTGGGGGAACTTTCTGAATACGGCCAGATGTGATTGTTACTATTTGTTCGCCTATAGTTGGCATAAAAGGTATGAGTCGGCGTCCAACTATATGCAACGTTTGAAGAGCGTTTGTAAGAAACTCCTTTCGTTCATCTGCAGATTTATTCCACGGCTCAAAGGAATTGATTTTTTTATTAAGTGCTTTTACTTCATCCCAGATTGAAGTTAATACTTCTCCAAACGAAAAAGATTCAATGCGGGAAAGATCAGATTTGTTCGTATAGTTACTCGCAATAGTTTCAAGCGTAAGTGAGTCTTTAGATGCCAACGTCGTAATTCGAGAAATGCAGTTTCCCAGTTCATTTGCCAAATCTGCATTGTATACATCTTTCATACGAGACTCAGAATAATCGCCGTCATCAAGACTTGGTATCTCGCGAAGTAAGTAGTACCTCACTGCATCAGTTCCATACTTGTTTACAATGTCATACGGATTTACCACATTTCCCAAACTTTTACTCATTTTTTGGCCATTTGAGGTGATAAACCCATGGATTATTATTTGTTGAGATAGAGGGAGCTGGGCCGACATAAGCATAGCTTGCCACATTGCAGACTGCTGGCGCAAATTGTCTTTACCCGCAACCTGAGTACCAGGCCAGAAAGCAGAAAATGTGTCAAGATCATTTGGCCATCCAAGGGTAGATATATAGTTAATTAACGCATCAAACCAAACATACATGACGTGATCTGCATCATCGGGAACAGCAATTCCCCACGGCATCTTTGATTTTAATCGAGATATGCTAAAGTCCTGCAATCCACTTGAAACAAACTGAATAATTTCATTTCTTTTTTCATCAGGTCGAACAAACTCTGGATGTGATTGATAATGGTCGATCAATTTCTGTTGGTATTTAGAAAAAGCGAAAAAATAATTTTCTTCGTTACGAAGCTCGATTGGAGTTTTTGGATGAATAGGACATGTGTTATTTTCCAATTCCGAATCTGTTTTTTCTAATTCACAACCCACACAATACTTTGTTTGATAATTTTTTTTGTAAATATCACCATTTTTTTTACACCGATTCCAAAATGTTTGCGCTGCTTTTATGTGATGCTCGTCTGTTGTTCGAATAAAATGTGTATAGCCCACATTAAGCGCTGTTTTTAGTCTGCCAAATTTTTCCGCATACTCATCACAATATTTTTTTGGATCTTTTTTTTGTTCAAGTGCTTTTTCATAAATCTTTTGACCATGTTCATCCGTGCCCGTATTGAAAACAACTTCGTACCCATTTGCTCTCCACGACCGGGCAAGAACATCGGCCTGGACTATTTCGAGTGCAAAACCAATATGAGGTTCTGCGTTAACGTAGGGAAGCGTAGTTGTAATATATCTTTTTGCGTTTGACATGAGAACTTTATTATAACACTAAAGGAGAAGTGAAAAGAGAGCCCCTATAGCCAAAATGAGAAATGTATTTACATACGAAAATCCCAAAAAAGCGGACACACTCATAAATAATACGCATGTTACGGTGGCTGAAATAACTGTTTTATTAGAAAATTTCAGTCTCAGGGTAAGAAACAAGGCCAAGTTTGTGATACTAATAAAGATAATTATGGTGAACGGAGTCGAGGGGAGGAGAAAGAAAAGCATATAGAAAATAGCGCACCACAAAAGTATAGGTAGAAAAAGATATTGCAACTTCATGCTTCGTCCATTATAATGTATTCTTATGAAAAAATTACCAGACGATAAACAGAAGCTTATCGAAATGTTTGCCCAAAAAGATGGCGACACAGGCTCACCTGAAGTACAATCAGCACTTCTTACCTTTAAAATACTCCGACTTACCGAACATCTAAATGAAAACAACAAAGACAATCATTCGCGTCGTGGATTACTTAAGGTTATCGCAAAAAGACGGAGAATACTAAACTATTTACAGAAATTAGACGAGAAACGGTATAAAAAGCTTATTGATCAGCTTGGTTTGAAGAAATAAACTCCGTAATTTTTTTACATTTTATTAATCGTTTATAATGATGGGGGGCATAAAGAACAAAACCCTCTTTATTTCATATTTAATTCACATTCTATGAGAGTAGTAGAAAAATCTCTTGAACTTGGTTCTGGAGAACTAAAAAGAACACTGTCTTTTCAGACAGGTAAGTTAGCAAACGCTGCAACTATTGCGGTACTCGGACGCATGGGGGAAACAAGCGTTTTAGTAACCATTGTCGCTGGTGCTGAACGCGAAGATATTGATTATTTTCCACTTCAGGTTGAGTATGCTGAAAAGCTCTATGCCGGCGGACGTATAAAGGGTTCTCGATGGGTTAAGCGTGAAGGAAAGCCAACAGATGAAGCGGTGCTTACCGGTCGACTTATCGATCGTTCAATTCGCCCACTTTTTCCAAAAGGATATAAAAAAACTGTTCAGATTATCATCACATTGCTTTCTGTTGATGGATTAAATTCACCAGATATTTTATCTGCCCTTACTGTTTCAGCAGCACTACATGCTTCACCCATTCCTTGGAAAGGTCCAATTGGTATATGTCGGGTGGGAGCAATTCGAAACGGCGAACTTACCTATGTAGTCAATCCAACAGAAGAAGATCAAAAGTTCTCCGTTATGGACCTAGTTGTTTCTTCACTGAATAAAAAAGTAGTTATGATTGAAACCGGAGCAGAAGAGGTTGATGAAGAGTCAATTGAAAAAGGTATAACTATTGCAACAGAGGAAAATGAAAAAGTCATATCTTTTATCAATGAATTCGCGCAGGAAGTAGGAAATATAAAGGAGACTGCATCAGACTCAGTGGTTGACGAAAAACTGTTACAGGTGCTGAAGAAAGAATTTAAATCAGAACTTGACGCACTCGTTGAACAAAAAGCAAAAAAAGAGTTTGAAGACAAAAGCGCAATTGACGAATTGGTAAATCGTGTATCTGAAAAACACGCAGAAGAATTTGACAAGAAACAAATTGCGAAAGCGATAAACTATGTGTCTAAACAAATAATCCGCGATAATATTTTAAATAAAAAAAGAGTTGATGGACGAAGTATCGACGAAATACGAAATCTTTCATCCGAGGTAAGTATTATTCCACGCATTCACGGCTCATCACTCTTTTCTCGAGGAGAAACCCAGGTATTATCTATCGTAACGCTCGGCGCCCCAAGTCTTGAACAGCTTATCGAAGGACCTGAAGGCGAAGAAGCAAAGCGCTATATCCATCATTATTCAATGCCACCCTATTCGGTAGGCGAAACGGGCAGATTTGGGTTTCCATCGAGACGAGAAATTGGACATGGTGCGCTTGCTGAAAAAGCACTTGAACCGGTATTACCAGCTCAGAAAGATTTTCCTTATACCATTCGTGTTGTGTCTGAAGTGTTATCCTCAAACGGTTCCACTTCGCAGGCGTCAACATGTGCATCAACACTTGCGCTTATGGATGCGGGAGTTCCAATAAAAGCACCAGTAGCAGGTATTGCAATGGGTATCGTGACAAAGTCAGATGACGACTACGTGATTTTGACCGACATCATGGGAATTGAAGATTTCTCGGGCGAAATGGATTTTAAGATGGCAGGTACAGAAACAGGCGTCACTGCAATCCAACTCGATGTAAAAAACATGGGGCTAACCAGCGAAATGATTCACGAAGTGGTCGTGCGTGCAAGAGCCGCACGTCTCAAGATTCTTGAGAATATGAAAAAGGCAATAACTGAGCCGCGAAAAGAAATATCTCAATATGCTCCAAAAGTTGTGGTTATTACACCACCTCAAGAAAAAATTGGAGAAATCATCGGGCCTGGAGGCAAGAATATTCGTGCACTCATTGCAAAAACCAACACCGACATCAACGTGAGCGACGATGGTAAGGTAACCATTAGCGGTATAGATAAAAATAACGTAGAAATGGCTGCAAAACTAATAGAGAACATGACCCGAGAAATTCAGGTTGGTGAAATATTTGAAGGAGAGGTAAAACGAATTGCAGCATTTGGTGCATTTGTTGAATGTATTCCAGGAAAAGACGGCCTCGTACACGTATCAAAAATGGGAAGAGGATTTGTAAAAGACCCCTCTGAAGTGGTTAAGGTTGGAGACAAGGTTAAAGTCAAAGTAATGGAAATAGACAATATGGGACGCGTCAACCTCCAAATGTTTGGTCCCGATGGCGAAGAACCACAAGCAAATATTGGTGCACCGCCTGTTCGAGATCAACAGATGCGTGGCGGAAGAAGAGATTTTCAACCACGACGTCCGCACCATTCCTTTAGACGCGGGGGACCAGGCCAGCAGCCATCGGGTCCGCGACGGTTTGGTCAGAGGCATCCTGTACAGGGTGCACAGCCAGATCATCGTGAAAACGCACAGTCAGATGACGATTTTCTTAAAGAACTGATGTCGTAATTGAGTTTGACGAGTGGCAGCCGATTGTACTAGAATGAGTCGATATGGCAAGAAAAAAAAGTATAATCCGGCTGCCCTTTATCAAGACTAAAATTAACGCAAAAACGTTATTTTTACTTCTTTCGTTAGTACTCTTTTTTATAGGGTTTGCGCTGTTATTATCACTTCTCCCACTCGGTCCCAGCGTAGATGGAAAGATATTGGCTGCGATCCGCTACTTTCTTGTTGAGAAGTTTGGTTTCGTATCTTATTTTGTTCCCGTTTTTATAATACTCACCTCACTTCATATCTTTTCCATTTCACGTCGTGAGATAATACGACCATCCATTACTGCGGGACTTTTTTTTATTTTTATCTCAATTGGAGGTTTGTTTAGGGCGGGGACATGGGGTCTTTTTACCATGAGCATCCTGCAAGAAAGTATTTCACCGATAGGAACCTTTTTATTTTTAATGACCCTCCTATTTATCGGTATTATTCTCTTTTTTGATACATCGATTGAATTTGTACTTAGGGCAGTGTTTAGCATGTTAGTTTTATTTTTTAAACGAATAAAAAAGTCGATAGATCCAGCAGTACAACCAGTTCGATCGAAAGAAGATGAGTTTATTAAAGATAAGAAGACTCACGATAAACCTCAAGTTACTAAAGCGGTTGAGTATATAGAAGATATTAAAGCAAAACAAAGCACATCAGAAAGAAAACAACCAGAACCAAGCCAATCATCACGAGATACACAAACGGGATCTACATCACAAGAGATCTATATAAAACCACTAACTCAGTCAGGATCTACCTGGGTATTTCCGCCACTCAATTTGCTAAGCGATGTCAAACAAGCCGAAGCTGATCGTGGCGATGTACATTACATTGCATCAACGATCGAAAAAACACTGGATAGTTTTGGTATAGCGGCTCGTGTTGCGGAACACAATAAAGGGCCAGCGGTTACTCAATACGGGATCGAGATAAAAAGTGGAACCCGTCTATCAAAGATTACTGCGCTTGCTAACGATCTTGCCTTAGCAATTGCCGCTCCTACGGGTCAGGTGCGTATCGAGGCACCTATTCCTGGGCGGTCAATGGTTGGCATAGAAATACCCAATATTCGACCTCAGATAGTTACACTTAAAAGTCTGTTGCAAGACGATGTATTTACGAAAAATCCTGATCCACTGTTAGTTCCACTTGGTCTGGATGTATCTGGTAGACCTCAAGCGGCAAGCATCGGAAAGATGCCCCACTGTCTTATTGCGGGTACAACTGGCTCTGGTAAATCGGCAATCATCAATGCGTGGATAAGCACTTTCTTATTTAGGACCCGACCTGAAGATCTGCGCCTTATTCTTGTTGATCCAAAGCGTGTGGAGATGAGCTCATATAACAGTCTTCCGCATTTATTAACTCCTGTAATAAACGAACCAGAAATGACCCTTCGCGCACTACGGTGGACTGTTAATGAGATGCAAGAGAGATATAAATTATTTGCAAAAGTTCATGCGCGCAATATTGAAAGCTATAATCAAATTCCTGGGGTTGAAAAAAAACCCTTCATCATCTTTATAATTGATGAATTGGCTGATCTCATGATGTTTGCAGGTAATGATGTAGAAGCACTTATTACACGCATTGCGCAACTTGCGCGTGCAACAGGTATTCATTTGGTACTCGCAACACAGCGACCATCGGTCGATGTTATTACCGGTCTTATGAAAGCAAATATTCCAGCTCGTTTGGCCTTTAACGTTTCATCCATGATTGACTCCCGCGTCATTATTGATATGCCTGGTGCTGAAAAGCTTTTAGGAAAAGGTGATATGTTATTTCTCCCTCCAGACCAAGCAAAACCACGTCGTATTCAAGGGCCGTTTATCACAGAAAAAGAAGTATTAGAGCTTACAAAGTTTATTCGAGCACAGTCTCCAGAAGTGCACTATACGGAAGAGATTATGGAGACAGACCCCGGCATAAATGCGGGGGGGCAGATGACTATAGGATGCGGGGTAAGTAATGGCCAAGATCCACTATTTAACCAGGCGCTTGATGTAATTCAACAGTCTGGAAAAGCATCCACATCATATTTACAGCGCAAACTAAAGATCGGATATTCGCGAGCAGCCGCTATTATTGATGAGCTTGAAACCGCAGGGTATGTTGGTCCTGCAACAGGAAGTGGGAAACCTCGCGAAGTACTAAAGCGTACTGCTCCAGAAATAGCAAGTGAACAAGAAATGATATGATGAGCTCACTCTTATCCTGGAAAGTCGAAGGTAACACCGCAAGTTGACGTGTCATCATACTTGTTGGTGGGTCGAGGGACAATAAACATTCGTTTGATTTGTTAGTTGAGCGCATGGTGGTGTCACTTCCTCAGTATAGAATCATCACCTTTTCGTTTTTTGGCGTCGAAAGCCACATATATCTTTCACCTCACACAAAGCGTGCTGATCTTGCACGCATGGTGGAACGAGAAATAACGAATCAGAGAGCGAGCATTGTACTTATTGCCACAAGTCAGGGTACGCATAGTACGGCACATATCCTCATCTCAGCATAAGTACATATAGGTCACGAATCAAAAGATGCATACTCGTTGATCCGGCAGACTACCCAATTGATGAGAGTCTTATGATATCTCAGGTACGATCATGGTCGGGATGTACAGACTATGTGCTGTCTCGTAAAACCGTAGCAATGATGATGAAGGAGACCGTTGAAGATGTGAAGGTTAATGTTATTTACTTTGTGCTTCGCAATTACGATAAAGAAGGATAGAGTGATTTAGTGGAAAGAGGTAAGGACAATCTACGTAAGTTTCCACGACTAAACAGCGCGATGGAGAATCATTGTATCGCAACACACCCAAGTATAATAGAGAAATGTATTATGAGGATAAAACTTTCCCTCATGTCTTTATGAGAGATGGAAACATTGTTCAAAATACGAAAACTCTTTCAGATCATTTTAAACATATATTGGGAGATGTAACATAATACACCTCCTTTTATAAACCTTCCTGAATATATTTTCTGATATTTTCGTTATGTTCTTCTAACGTTTTTGCGGGTCGGATTCGACCTTTTGAGTCGTTGACGTAGTACCAGTATGGGGTGTTTGGATCTGCACCAAGAGCCGCCTTAATTGAGGCAAGCCCCGGATTGCAAATTGGAGCTGGCGGATACCCTTTTTTTTGGTACGTATTGTACGATGAGTCTGCTTTTATATCTTCGAGTGTAAGGTGTCGTTTCCACCATGTTTTTTCTTGTCGCTGATAGCCAAGCGCGTACTGTATTGTTGCATCTATTTGAAGTGGCCAGTCGTTTTCAGCTCTTTTTGCGATAATACTTGCAACAAGTTGACGATCTTCGGGAAACTTTGCTTCTCGTTCAACGAGAGATGCGAGAATGAGTGCTTCACGATCTGATCGTTTTTCAAATGGATATTGTTTTCTTGCTTCAGCAATTTTTGCTTGAAAGTTTTTTTGCATTATCTGAATAATTTGCTCTTCGGTTGCTTGTTTTGGGATTAAATATGTGTCAGGAAACAGCTCTCCTTCTTTAGCATTTTCAATAAATGTAATTTCGGATATTGAAAACTGATCTTTCAATCTCATAGCTACTTCTTCTTTACGCATACCCTCAATAATTGTTATCCACTCGTCTTGAGTGCCATGGGTCAATTGTTCTGCAATCTGGTCGGCGGATAACCTTTTGGACAGTTTGAAATCTCCTGCCTGAATATTTTTTTCAATTCTTTTTTGTTTTACGATAACTAAAAACACCAACCGATTACGTATAAGTCCTTCGGTGGATAGTCTTTTTGTGATGGAATAAAGCCCCTCTCCTTTATTAACTGTAAAAATCTGAGTGCCAGAATTACTTTTATCAACAGGCAATCCACCCTCCGCGTAAATAAAATAACCCGCGATACATGCAAGGATAATCAGTAAAAAAGCAATGCGTAGTCTTTTCATAGGTGGGTATCTATTATGTGAATGGGAAATGTTTGTAATGATGCTTCTGCTTCATCAAATAAATACGTTTTTGACGCATAGAGTTCAACTATTGGTTCACGTAACTCAACTATATCCCCAATTTTTTTTAAGAGAACCATTCCTGCGTGTTTGTCTTTTGGGGCTCCAAGCAATCGAGCGACACTATTAAGATGTCTATTATCGATCTCCCTAACTCTTCCTCTTTTCGTACTGTGAATTATCTTTTTTTTATTTTGAATTTTTAATGTTTGAGAAGATATAAGTGGCGATCCGCCCTGTGCTTTTATAATTTCCTTGAATTTTGCAAGCGCTGTACCGGACTCAAGAATGTCACGTGCGACTTCTATTCCTTGTTTTTTTGTACCATATTCCTTGAAACATAAATCAAGCAATATTCCAGCAAGAAAGAGTGCTCTTTCTTGTAATTCAACCGGTCTATCTTCAGTCTGCTCTAGAACCTTAAGAACATCTCGCGCTTCAAGTGCGGGACCTATACCATATCCGGCCGGCTGTTTTGTTTTATTAATTGTGGTTACTACCTTTATACCGAATTTTCTTCCTAAATCGCGAAATTTTTTAGCCACTATTTCGGCATCTTTCTCATGAACAATTTTCATTGTTTTTCCTATTGGTATATCGAGTACGAGATGCGTAGTTGACGCAGCGATTTTTTTTGCCATTACCGATACGATAATTTTATCAAACGATTCAAAGGCAAGAGGCTCCTCTATGTGTATGAGAACATCATCTGCGGGAGCTATACCCAACTTCCCATTCCAGCATATACATCCACCAACAGTGTTTACAATATCTTCAAGTTTATCTACCTTAAACTCAACACCTGCAAGGACCTCCATGGCGTCTGCTGTACCTGCTGGGGTTGTTATTGCACGAGAAGAAATTTTGGGAATTTTATATCCAGCCGCCGCAACAATGGGAACCATTATCATAGTAGCACGTGTACCAGACACACCACCTATGGAATGTTTGTCGGCTACAATGCCTTTAAAACGTAAACGATTTCCCGTTTCAACCATTGCTTTAGTGAATTGGAATAGATCGTCATGACGAAATCCATCCTTAAACGATGCCGCAACAAAGTAGGTAGTGAGAATATCGCTCAGGCGTTCATGTGCGATTTGATCCATAAGATTATATATTTCTTTATAGGATAAATTTTTACCCAGCAAACTTCTTTGGATTGATAGAACGGCTTTTTTTTGATTTATATCAGTCATAAGAGCTATAAATTTCGGTAATTTTCTTTTGGAATTCTTTTGCTTTTATAGTTAGTCGTGTGACTACGTAGAGCTCGTTGACTGCGAGGAGCCAACACAAGAATAAGTATAACAAAAGATAGAGAATCGAGCTTGAAATCAGAAGGATTAAAATGTTTATGGTGCGTGTTGTATCAAGTAGAAGATTGTCCATAAGTTTAATCAGAATATAGGGTATAGGAGCGGCAACGATTGCTGCAACAACTATTTTTAAGACTCCGCCTATCATGGGTGCTATTTCAAATGCAACACGTTTATGAAACAACACAAAAAGCACAAATACCTGAAGTGTAATCGATAGCGAGAATGATATACCCAGCGACCATACGGGAAGCTTGGCTATGAGCACAAAAAATACGGACAACAGTGTGTTTATGAGAATCCCCATAAGACTCGCATAAAAAGGAGTCTTTGTATCATGAAACGCATAAAATGATCGTGTAAGAATGTAGTAGATTGCGTGAACGGGTATCGAAATTGCAAAATATGACAAAAGAAATGCCGTCTGGACGGTGGCATCCCAATCAAATTTTTCACCTCCAAAAAACATACGCACTAACGGTGTTCTTGCAAATACAAAATATGTAGCAATAGGTGTTGTTAGAAAAATTACATTCATTATTGACTCACTAATAATCTTGGTAAGCTCCGACATTTTTTTATGAGATGCAAGCTCTGATAGATATGGCAATGAAGCCTGTCCAAAGGACATTCCTATAACAGAAACTGGCAATAGCTGAAGGTGTTGGGCAAAATAAAAAATGGTATACGCACCTGAACCTAAGAGGGTAGCTAACGTTAAATCTATAGTTGCATCAATTTGCGTTGCAATAATGGTAAGAAGCCGTGGGCCGATCATGGTAAAAAAATCCCTTACTCCATTATGTCTAGCAATGCCGAAATAATAGTTTTTACGTAACATTGCACCAATGGGGAGTTGAATTATGGTGAATAATACAGCGCCTATCATGACGCCCCAAACTGGCGCATGAAGCCCGTATATTGGGGCAAATAAATATGTCGCAATTATGACAGAAATGTTATAAACAATAGGAGGGATTGCGGTAATAAAAAATCGTTTTTGTGCTTGGGCAATTCCTGTAAGGAAATTACCAATTACGAGAAAAGGCAACTGACCCACAAGCAAGAGCTGGGAGTAATAGGTAATCTCAGCCATCTTTTGAGCACTAAAACCCGGTGCAATAAGCGGCACAATAAAAGGCATGGTTGGTACAAGTACTACCACGAGCACCGTAAGAATAACAAGCACCGCGTTCATGATTGACGAAATAACACGTGCCCGCTCTTTTTCGTCGTTTGCAAATTGAATAAAAATCGGTATAAGCGTAGATGTTATCGCACCCGTTATAAGCAATTCAAAAATGAGGTCCGGTATTCGAAATGAGGCGAAGAAGATATCAAGTTGGTCTTTGGTAAAGTACCCCGCAAGGATCCGGTATCGGAGAAATCCAAAAATACGCGATACGACTATCATAAAACTTATTATCATCGCTGATGAGAATAAGCCTCCCTGGGTGCCTAATAATAGTTTTTTTGTTTGCTGAAGAAGCTTGTTCATGTTCAATCTATAGTGTACTACAAAAGAAAGACCAATGAACAATGTCAAATGGTCAATGTTATATGTTGACTTTTCCCTAAAAATGGCGTTAAATGGTTGTATATGGTTTTTTTTGGTGAATATTCAGTATCGTTTACCGCTCCCGGTCGTATTGTAATTCCCAAAAAAATAAGAGAACTCCTTAAAGGCGACACTTTTGTTGTAACAAAGGGATTCGATGCGTGTTTATCCGGTTATGATCGTGAAGATTGGGAAGCTCGTTCCCAGTCGCTCGTATCAGTATCGCTTCTTGATAGAACTGATATCGAAAAACGAAGGGCACTCTTTTCATCGACTACTTACATTACAATCGACGATCAGGGGAGATTTGTTATTCCGAAAGCACTTCTTGTACACGCTGATCTCAAAGATAAAGTACTCATTATCGGCGTTGGTGATCATTTTGAACTTTGGAATCCTGAAAAATGGGAAGCATATCAGTTAGAGCTCAAAGCTCAAACATAAAAGATTGTATGCACACTCCAGTCATGCTCACCACCGTCATACAAGCCTTGAATGTTAAAAAGGGTGGAAAATATATAGATGCCACGTTAGGAGAGGGGGGTCACACTTCGGCGCTACTCGGTTGTGGAGCAAAAGTACTTGCCATCGATAGAGATATCCGTCAAGTTACAAGCCAACGCAAGCTTCTTCATGACCCCAATGTAACGATAGTTCATGGTAACTTTGCCGACATTGAAACGATTGCGAAAAGGAACGGATTTCATCCTTCGGACGGCGTTTTATTTGATTTAGGACTTTCGTTTGGACAGTTAAAAGAAGGTAAGCGGGGACTGTCATTTAAAAACGATGATGAAGAGCTTGATATGCGTCTTGATAAAGAGGTTGATCGGGATGCCTCACAAATTTTGCGACAATATTCACATGATGCCTTAGTTCGTGTATTTATGGAGAATGCAGAAGAAATACAGGCAGATAAAATTGTAACTGTAATTGAGGATAAGCGCAGAGGAAGACACGCCCTCACTGTTTCTTGGCTTCGTGACTGTATATATGCAGCGGGAGTGCAGGACCCCAAGCACTCCATTACACGTGTGTTTCAAGCTCTTCGTATCGAAGTAAACGATGAATTTAATAACTTAAAAAAAGGGTTGAGTGGTGCTACTAAGTTAGTCCACAAAACAGGCCTTATTGCCGTTATAAGTTTTCATTCACTCGAGGACCGAATTGTAAAGCAATTTATACGTCAGAATGGCTATGTCCAACTGACTAAAAAACCAATTAAAGGTGACGAACACATGTCGTTTGAGCGTTCCGCGGTGCTGCGCGTATTTCACATATGAAAAACCATATTCGAGAAATTTTAGGAATAATTTTTGTAACGGTCTTAATCGCTAATGTTGTCATTTTTGTATCAAGTATGAAACTGGGTACGGAAATTCATGAATTCGAACTGAAAGCGCACGTTCTTACAAAAGAAAATGTTGCTCTCGAAAAACACCTTGCAGATGCGATTTCGTTTAAGTCGTTGGATGTGTACGAAAAAAAATGGGGCTTTAAGCACGCCGCAAAGCCGGTGTATATTGGTGAATTGCAGTTTGCATTACATAATGAGCGATAGTGTGTCATTTTTATGCCAATATCTAAATTACGGGTGCTACTTGTAGGCTTCTTCTTTGTATTTGCACTTATACTACTCCGGTTATTTATCATTCAAGTTATTCGACCCGATACGCAAAAAGACTACCTTGTTACTCGACGATTATATCCAGAGCGTGGAAAAGTGTACGACAGGAACGGAAGACCAATAGTATTAAATGAGGTACTATATCGTCTTTTTTTTGAACCCCACTTAATCCGCGAAGATGAAAAAACCATCGTTACCGTAGCGAAAATTTTAGATACAGAACAGGCCAGTATTGCATCAAAAATCGATAAAACTAAAAAGTGGGTTGGGGTAACTACGGGAGTTACGCGTGATGAAAGGGAAAAACTCCTCAAAACAAATTTGCCTGGCTTGGGATTTGATGAAATGTGGAGTAGGTATTATCCAGATGCTTCGTTAGCCGCACACATTGTGGGTTTTGTGGGTAAAACAGATGACGGGCAAGATATCGGGCGGTCGGGAGTTGAGGGGTATTATGAAAAAGAACTTGCGGGTTTGCCTGGACTCGTACGTTCAGATGTGGATCTGATGGGAAGACCTATCTTTCTTGGAACTCAAGAACGCATCGATCCTGAGAACGGCAGAAATATGTACCTCACGATAGATTCTGCTGTTCAGTCCATAATTAAGCGCAAACTAAAAGAAGGACTTGATAAAGCGGACGCTCGTGAAGGTTGTGCGATTGTGGCAAATCCAAACACAATGGAAATACTTGCAATGAGCTGTATACCCGATTTTGACCCGCAGACCTATTATACGTTTAGTGATGTGTCATTTAGAAATCCCACCATTTCTGAAGTGTATGAACCCGGGTCAACATTTAAACCACTGATCCTTGCATCAGCAATTGAATCCGGCGTTGTTACAGCTAACACATACTTTAATGAGGATGGACCAGTAAAGATTGGCGAATATTCCATCCGGACATGGAACAATCAGTATGAGGGTAGAATTACACTAACTCGTGCGCTTGAAAAATCATCGAATGTAGGCATGGTATTTATTGGAAACAAAATGGGTAACGAGTCCATATATAAGATGATAATGACGTATGGGTTTGGTGAGCCGACAAGAATAGATCTACAAGGCGAGATCGGTGGTTTTATAAAAGCAAAGAATCAGTGGTATCCCATTGACTATGCCACTGCAACCTTTGGGCAGGGTCTTGCAGTTACCCCTCTTCAGATGGTCCGAGCTTTTTCATCCATAATTAATGGAGGAAAGCTGTTAAAGCCTTTTGTTGTACGCGAGTTGCATGGTGTAACGGTCCAAAAAATTGAGCCCGAAATACAAGGCCGGACAATTAGTCAAAAAACGAGTGATATTATGAAAAAAATTCTTCATTCGACTATTGAAAATGGTGAGACTAAATTTCTCAAACCAGCAGGGTATCAAATAGGAGGAAAGACTGGTACGGCTCAAATTGCATTGGCTGGAAAATACGATGACACAAAAACCATAGCCTCTTTTATAGGATTTTCACCAATCAAAAACCCACAGTTTATAGGACTAGTCGTTGTAAAAGAACCAAAAGCGTCACAGTGGGGGTCTGAGACTGCCGCACCTATTTTCTTTGAAATCGCAAAAGAGCTTATAGTTTATTATAATATAGCTCCGGAATAACACAAAGCGTGAAACGACTAACAAAAATCGTTACACGTTACATGTTATAATATGCTATGGTTCAGAAACTTAAAAACATATATCATTTTTTTCAGGCACTAATTGCGAATATAGTGTACGGGTTCCCAAGCAGGCATATAAAGGTAATTGGTGTAACGGGTACCGATGGAAAAACTACCACAATACATCTTCTGTATCACATTCTTAGCTCTATAGGCAAGAAGGTTTCAATGATATCTACAGTATATGGGAAGGTTGGAGATAAAGTATATGACACCGGACTTCATGTTACAACGCCTGACCCGTTTGTGGTACAGCATATGATTTATGAGGCAGTACTCGCTGGTCATGAATATTTTATTTTGGAGACTACGTCGCACGCGATTGACCAAAATAGAGTGTGGGGTGTTACATATGAAGGGGCAATCATTACCAATATTACTCATGAACATTTAGATTACCATCGTACCATCGAAGAGTACGCACGTGTCAAGTGTGAAATTATCAATAAGTCATATGTTACTTTAGTCAATGCGGATGATGAAGTTACTCAAAAAACAATTCACGCCCATCCACTTTCTTTTCACCGGAAAGTTAAGACGTACGGTCTTAAGAATAATGCAGATTATATGTATGACTTTAAAAAAGACTTTCCAAATATAGCTGCATTTAATAACTATAACTATTTGTCTGTCTATGCATTATGCAGGGAGCTGGGGTTGGCTGAAAATGAAATAAAAATTCATTTTGGATCGTATAAACTTCCAATAGGTAGGATGGATGTCGTATATGATGGTGACTTTATGGTTATCGTTGATTTTGCTCATACACCAAATGCAATAAAATGTATTCTGTCAGCAGTGCGATCCAAATATGTAAAGCCAGAGGGTAGACTTATACATGTTTTTGGATCGGCAGGTCTGCGAGATGTATCAAAACGTCCTGAAATGGGTAAGGCGAGCGCTGAGTTTGCTCATTACGCCATAATCACCGAAGAAGACTACCGAACAGAAGACCCGATGCAAATATGCAAAGCAATTGCGACTGGTTTTCATGGTTCTCACATTCCTCATATCATCGACACTGATCGTGAATCTGCCATTCAAAAAGCGATTTCTATGGCAAAAAAAAATGACGTAATCATAATTACCGGTAAAGGACACGAAAAAAGTTTATGTCGAGGAAAAACAGAGTACCCCTGGAGTGACACTGATTGTGTAAAGCGATTACTAAATTTGAAGTAAACCGCTATGAACTATAATTGCGAGACGGAATTAATTAAGTCCGCATTACTTCGTTCAGCTGTAGCTGGTTTTACTACACGTCGTGCAGGTGATGCACGAAAAATACAAATTATAAAAGACTTCTTCAAAGAAGAGGATATTCTGTGTAAAAAACTTGTTGTTCTCGAACAGATTCATAGTGTGAACGTGGGAACAACAAATCCGGAACACGTAGGGGAAGTGGAACAAATTGCCGAGTGTGATGGAGTGTTGACGAAAGAAAGTGGTGTTTGTCTCACTGTACGTTCAGCAGACTGTGTGCCGATATTGTTTTATGACCCGGTTGTCGGAATTATTGGCGCCTCGCATCAGGGGTGGAGAGGAACTGTTAAAAACATGGTTGGGAGAATGATTCTGGCAATAGAGAAGATGGGTGGCTCAAGGCAAAATACCCTTATAGCCATTGGTCCTGCAATCGGAATGTGTTGTTATACTATCGATAGAGACAGATATGTTCTGTTTATGGAGGAAATGGAGCGGTTTGAACATCTTATTATACGCCCCCATGGCAACTCCTATCAGCTTAATTTGCTTCGCTTGAATTTTGAACTTGCTCGTGAGGCAGGTGTTGCACGTGATCATATTGATTTCTCCCCCTTTTGTACTTCTTGCGATAAGGACAGGTTTTTCTCCTTTCGTAGGCATAAGGATACTGGCGAGCCGTTTGGTGAGATGATGGGGTATATAAAGCGTCCATAAACTAAGGCTCAAGTATAATATGAATATGGGATTTTCGCAAAAATCATACTTTATTCTCGGCATTAAGGGGGTGGCAATGGCAAATATGGCCGTTATGCTCCAAGAAATGGGGAATAGGGTAACAGGTGTAGATGTTAGTGAGGAGTTTATTACCGATGCAACACTTATCGAGCATGCGATATCCTATACAACCAACTTTAATGACACGAAAGATGTAGATAGCTGTGACACTTTTGTATATTCCGCCGCACACGGAGGATTAAACCACCCACTTGCAGTTTATGCAAAAAAGGCAGGCAAAACGCTCATTTCGCAACCTGCGCTTCTCGGTAAGCTTGTTGATCAGTTTTCCAAAACAATTGCAGTGTCAGGGTGTCACGGGAAAACCACCACGTCATCACTTCTTGCATGGGCGCTTGGCAAATTGGGAGTTAATCCATCCTTTATGATTGGCGGTCCGCCATACGGAGGTAGTGGTGGTGGGAGATTTACTCAATCTGAGTATATGGTAATAGAAGCTGATGAGTATGGCGTTCAGCCGCCCATCGACAAAACACCCAAGCTTTTATTTTTACATCCGTCGTTTACCATCTGTACCAACATTGATTTTGACCACCCCGATGTGTATAACAGCATTGAAGATACCAAAAAAACGTTCGAACAATTTTTTCATCAATCAAAACGTGTACTTGCACACGGTGATGATATCCACATACAGTCGCTTATCGCCCGCGATTCACAAAAAACCATCCTAACATATGGTTTTCAGGATTCTAACGATTATAAAGTTGCAACAGTTGGACAAGATCAGGATGGAAGTAGTTTTTCCTTACGTCAAAATGCAACCCTATTGGGGATTTTTAAAGTTAACCTCTTTGGAGAAAAAAATATTCTTAACGCGGCAGGAGTTGTATCGTGTCTTTTAGAACACGGATTTGATGTGTCATCAATACAAAAAGCCCTTTTAGGTTTTACCGGTGCCAAGCGAAGACAAGAACTTTTGTGGTCTGATGGTCATTCATATCTTTATGATGATTATGGTCATCATCCGGTAGAAATTGCGACTACGATAAGCTCTCTTAAAGGAAGATTTCCTACTAAAAAACTACATGTCATTTTTCAGCCTCATACATACTCTCGTACCCATGCGTTACTTGAAGAGTTTGCCGAAGTTCTTTCACAGTCCCACTTTACGTATCTGCTCCCTATTTTTGCATCAGCGCGTGAAAACAGCTCAGATTTCCGCGTGTCATCACAACACATCGTTGATAAAGCAAAAAAGAACAATATCACCACAATCACTTCGCACAACAACCCACACAATCTTTTGGAAAACGTAAAACAAAAAGTGAGGAGAGGTGATGTTGTGTTAACTCTTGGTGCGGGCGATGTTTATAAGCTTAAAAATGATATAATTACTCTTCTGAACAGCCTCAATTCTCCCCAAAAACATGTCGACTTATTTGCGCATTTGACTATGCGTTTGCATGCGTTTGCAGAGTATTTCGTTACGGCAAAAACCGAACAAGATATTATGGATGCGTCTGCATTTGCTAAGCAAAAGAGCCTTCCTCTCATCATGTTGGGCGGGGGTTCTAATTTAGTGTTTAACGATGCAGAAATAAAGGGAGTTGTGGTTAAAAATATGTATTCATTGATCGAGATAATAAAAGAAGATGCAGATTGGTGTGATGTGCAGATAGCATCGGGAACTCCCATGTCTATTGCGGTAAATAAAACAGTGCAAATGGGACTATCTGGACTGGAATATCATCGAGGACTACCGGGCACAGTGGGGGGAGGTATAGCAATGAACTCAAAGTGGACAAAACCTCTCGTGTATGTTGGAGATACCCTTATATCAGCACGTATTATGGATACTGAAGGAAATGTGAAAGAAGTCACACGGGAGTACTTCAGATTTGCATATGATTATAGCTATGTTCAAGATACAAAAGAGATCGTGCTCGGTGCGGTGTTTCGCATGAAAAAAATGAGTCCCATTGAGCTTGAAAGGCGAGCGGAAGAAGCACATATATATCGCAAGCAAACGCAACCGATGGGAATTGCAACCTGTGGTTGTTTTTTTCAAAATCTCTCCGATAAACAACAAAAGCGAATAGCATCTCCTACAAAATCTGCAGGCTATCTTATAGATCAATGCGGACTAAAAGGATATTCAGTGGGAGGGTTTTCGGTGTCAAAAGTCCATGCAAATTTTATCGAAAACGATCGTAATGCAACTGCACGTCCTGAAGATTTGCGAAAGTTAGTTACAACAATTAAAAAAAAAGTAAAAGCTAAATTTGGTGTCGAGCTTATAGAAGAAGTGAAGGTTGTTTAGCGTTATATGTTATTCGTTACATGATACAGATGGAAGACTCATACATTATTCAAGGGGGAAAGACTTTAAAAGGCAGAGTGACATTATCAGGTGCAAAAAATGTAGCAACTAAGGCAGTAATTGGCGCACTACTGATGAAGGGAACAGTCACTCTTCATAATATCCCTCGAATTAAAGATATCGATGAATTAGTACATCTTATACAGCTTTTAGGTGCTCGTGCCGAGTTTGTATCTGAGAATTCCATCGAGATTGACGGAAGCACACTCAAAAGCCACACTGTTGATATGTTGCACGGCTCTAAAATTCGTACTTCTTTTTTACTCTTTGCTCCGCTACTTAAACGGTTTGGAGAAGCACACATTCCAAACCCGGGCGGTTGCCGTATTGGAGCAAGACCTATTAATCGCATTATGAACAGTATAAAGGAGTTGGGTGGATTTGTTGAATACGATCATACAACAGGGTATTATCACGCAAAACTCGCACAAAAAACGAGTGGCAGATATGTGTTTGAAAAACCGTCCCACACGGGTACAGAGTTTGCAATTATGCTTGCGGTTCATGCGGAGGGGACTGTGATTATAGAAAATGCTGCACTTGAGCCGGAGATAGATGATTTGATCTCCTTTTTTAATGAGGCGGGTGCGCAAATAGTTCGTAACGGTACAACAATCTCAATTACTGGAGTTGATCAGCTCACTCAAAATAAACCGTACACAATTCTATCTGATCGAAATGAAGCGGTGACGTTTGCAATACTTGGGATTATAACAAAAGGAGATGTAACCGTCGGTCCGATTCATCCAGAACTACTTACCCGATTTATCACAGAGGTTGAAAAGATAGGGGGCGGAGTCGAAAAATTAGATAATGCTGTTCGTTTTTACTATAAAAACCCCCTAATCCCCTCACATATTGAAACGGAACCCCATCCAGGGTTTATGACCGATTGGCAGCAAAATTGGACAGTGCTCATGACTCAGGCTGAAGGTGTTTCTACTATTCATGAACGCGTCTTTGAAAACCGGTTTGCATTTGTATCTGAATTACAAAAACTGGGAGCAAAAATTGAGTTTGATACAACTCCAGTATCACAACCTGAAATGTATTATCACTTTAATTACGATTCATCTAAACAATACAATCAGGCCATTCGCATTTACGGTTCACAAACACTCCATAATGGGGTTCTTACCGTTACCGATTTACGTGCGGGGGCAACACTTGCTATTGCCGCACTTCTTGTACCGGGCGAGTCGGTTGTGAATGGTGTTTCCATTTTAGAGCGTGGATACGAACGTTTTGTCGAGAAGGTAAACGGGTTAGGTGGAGATATAAAGAGAGTATAATTACAAACAGTATCTAAAGTATAAATTTCAATAAACGTATGATTATAGACGCAGTTTTGATACTAGCAGGGGGTGATGGTGATCGGTTTGCCCCTCTTTCGCATAAAATGACTTATCAGTTTGCAGGAAAGTCACTTATCGAACATGTTGTTACTGGAATAAAGGGGTATGCAAAAAAAATAATTGTTGTAGGCAATAAAGAAAATCTATCACGCTTGAGAGATATCTTAAAACATGTTGAAATTACATTTGTTCAGCAAAATTCAGATACAGGAGGTATGGCAGATGCAGTTCTTGCAGCTAGCAGCGAGATTGCCGGCAGTCTTCTTATCCTCAATGCAAATGATTTATTTGATTTTTCCATTATTCCTACTCTTGTCACAAAAACGCAAGCTGCAAATGCCCAGTTTGGTTTTGTCGCCAAGCGAATGGATTTGTATTTCCCGGGTGGTTATGTACGGTTTGAAAATGAAAATCCAATTGCTATTGTTGAAAAGCCGGGTGCAGAAAACGAACCTTCCCGGTATGTGAGATTGGTTGTCGACTACTACCAAAATGGAAAACTTTTTATAAATACATTGCACAAAATAAGTAGTACGGATGATCAGTATGAAACAGCAATGACTTCAGTTATGCAAAGCAATTCTACGATTTGTTTACCGTATGATGGTGACTGGTCAACACTTAAATATAGTTGGCATGTCATTGAGATGCAAGATTATGCCTTTACACATTTGCTTGAGCCAAAAATCTCTGATGAAACACATATTCATAAAACGGCAGTTATTGATGGAGATGTTTATATTGGAAAAAACGTAACAATTGGTGCATACGTTAAAATCAGCGGTCCCTGCTTTATTGATGATAACGTAATAATTGGCGATCATTCGTTGGTCCGGTTGAGCACAGTCTGTAAAAACGTAGTCGTGGGTTCAGGTTGCGAAGTTGCACGCTCTTATTTAAATACAGGTGTTATGTTGCATCGCAATTACGTTGGTGATTCGGTTATGGGTGTCAATAGCTCTATGGGCGCAGGTGCGGTAACAGCCAATTATCGTTTTGACGCAAAAAGAATACAAACCCCAGTAAAAAATATTATGACAAACACCAATAGAGAAAAGCTTGGACTGATCGCGGGCGACAACGTAAAGATTGGAGTAAACGCATGCATATATCCTGGAGTTAAAATTGCAGCTGGTTCGACTGTATTACCTGGTGAGGTGGTGCAAAGGGACAAATAGAATTACAAATCATACATAGAAAATTGCAAATCAAATGCAAAAGTTCAAAAACAAGTGAGTTCGAGAGACTTGGTTTTTACATTAAAGATATAAATTTATGAAAAAATTAACTGTGCTTGGAGGGGGAACAGGAACATTTGTTGTTCTCAGCGGGCTAAAACAATTTAATATGGATTTGGGCGCAGTAGTTGCCATGACGGATTCTGGCGGATCGACTGGTAAACTTAGAGTTCAATTAGGCGTTCTTCCACCAGGCG
>CAZLSE010000003.1:0-47633 GCA_964562055.1 uncultured Gammaproteobacteria bacterium | reverse complement strand
TGCGGTAAGCATGGACGAAAAGCGGAGTCTTCTCTGACCGAGGAAGGTTCTGGAGGTATTCGTTGCCCAGTTCTTCGATTTTCTCCAACTGGGCTTTGTAAAAACGGGGCTTGTCAGATTCAGGAAGTTTGTCGAAAAGTTCCTTGCCGAACTTCTGGACGAGCATGTCACGACCGGCGCGGATGGATTTTTCGACCCGCTTCGCCATGGCTTCGGCGAGGTCGAGGTCAGTCTGCGGAAGCCGGAAGTGCTGGATGCACTCAGAACCGACATCTATCTGCTTGCCAGTGTTGAGGTTCTGAACGCGGAACGCCTTGGAAAGATGCTGATGCTCACAGAGTTCGCAGGTGAAATCTACGACATAAAGAGCCTTGACGAACTTGTACTGGTCGTCCCTGCTCTTGGAAATATTGGCTAGATTTATCTGGATTTTATCTTCAAATCCCTTGTACACATAATTCTTACTCATGTTGTCCCCCACCACCGTTCGATTGGGTTCCCCACCATTGGAACCTCATATCGTTAGTATATCATATTAGAGAATATAAATCAAATATTTTTTCGAATTTTAACGACTATTTTTAATAAGATATACGCATGAACACAGTACAATTCTATACCAGATATGACGAACTTGCAACCAAGCGAGAAGCCCTTGATGCCACCAGAAATGAATTACCTGATAAAGAAGTCAGGATTAAACAGCAAGAATTGGATCAGGAAATGACCCAATTTTTTTCGGATTTCGTAGGTTCCCAAATAGACTTCCTTGCCTGATTTTTTGCCTTGAAAAAAGCATATTTTCTGATATACTAAGGTGTCGTATAAAATCAAGCAAGGAGTTTACATGAATGATGAACTCGGATATGTCTTGGAGACGTATCAATCGATTATCTCCAAGCATATAGGCAAAGAAGTCGGCGTGTCTTTCTTTGCCGATTCGGAATCCTATGTTGATTCCATCGAGGCAATCAAGGAGCCGATGACTCCTTACGCTTCCGCCAGCGAGAGTGGTGAAGTTTTTGGTTGCAAGGTTGTTTTCTTTCAGGATTTTTCTGTCGGCAGAGACACCATCCTGACGGACTGCAATATCTGCAAGATTGATGGACTCACCTTCATCAAAATCATCACCCCGTTTACCCGAGACAGGTCATACGACTTCATTCTCACCAAGGCTAACGAAACCGAAAAGGTCTTGAAGGCTCTCGATGAGCGGAAGCAGAAGTCCGAGAATATCATCATTGATTTCCCGGTCATCGGTCTGGACTTCTCCGACCTTAAGAAGCAGACCATCGATTTCCTTCTCGACGAAAAACTGAGAGACTTCTGCCGCACCAAGCACATCAAGCTCAAGAGAGGAATCATCTTCGAAGGTCGTCCGGGAAACGGAAAGTCCCTGTCGCTTCGTTACCTCAAGTCTGAGGCGCAGAAGGCGGGCATCGAGTTCAAGCAGTTCGACAACCCCAAGGAATTCTTGGAAGAGCGCGGCGAATACTATCGCAAGGACAAGAAGCACATCTTCGTCTTCGAGGATTTCGACGCCTTGCTCCGCGAACGGGAGGATACTAACAACTCTCCGAACACCATCCTCGGAACCGTTCTCAACACGCTCGACGGTATCGACGAAGTTTCGGATGTCGTCTCCATTTTCACCACCAATCAGGTGCAATTATTTGATTCCGCGTTCATTCGTCCCGGACGTATCGACCGTGTAATTAATTTCACCGATCCTACCAAGGAGCAGATGCACACGTTCCTCAACGCATACATCCCCGAGTATGCTTCTTTCTTCAAGGACATGGAGTCGGAACTGTACGAGAAGGTTGGAAAGGTTTCCTACGCCATCCTGAAGGGAATCTGCGACGACATCAACATTCACCAGTTCAACAAGGGCGAACTGTCCAAGGAAGAGGTGATCAACGTCGTCAAGGAAAAGATCAAGGGCGCGAACAAGGGGAACGAAACCAAGGACACCAAGTCCTTCATCCTGTAAGGAGAACGGGGCAGGGCAACCTGCCCCTTATTTTTATGTTTGTTTCAGTAATGAATGACAATGAAAATCTCATATGCTTTGGATATGAACGTATTATGAAAATTATAAAAAATTCCAAACATAAAATCAGTCGCGTTTCCCCGCATACAACATCGACAACACATGGGTGTACTCATAGTGATGCTGGCTCGACCATTGCTAAAAGTGTTTATACGGAATATAAAGAGAGAAAATAATGTATGTAGATAGAATAAATTCAATGATGGGAGTTTCTAAAAGCAATTCTTTTTGGAGAGGTGGGTCGCATTTAATTATTCGAACTGCCAGTAAGTCCAATCAAAATCGTAGCATACATTGTACTTCTACTGGCGCAATTTGGTGCGGTGCCAAACCACTCGATTCGAGGTCATATGCTTACTATAACTAAAAAGCACTATTACAATATATTTAGTATTATAATTGATAAATCAGCATGCTGGGGATTATCAATAAAAGATACAACATTCATCGATGTTTTTTCTGAAAGGATTGACAATAAAACATTCATGGATGGCATTGGAATGCAGGATGTCTACAGACAATCATATAAGCATAGTTATGCTAAACAGCATGGATTTTCATGAAAAAAATAATTAGCAGAAGTATGATATTACATCCAAAACTTCTCAGTCGATATACTCTTCATTCATGGATGATTCCCAGAGTATATTTTTCAATCAAAGTTCGATTGCATGGCTCTTTGGTTCGGTCATCGGTTAGTGCATTAGTAGATAAAAACTCTGAAAGCGAACATCAAGAAACGATAACCAATGCCTATGTGGCATATAATCGGATAGAGTTATGAATCGGGCTAATAGCAGTACAAGCATGTTGTTCAGGCGAGATGTGGTTCGTCGAGCGAAATGTAGCATGTTTGTGCAAAACAGTTCATATATAGATACTAAACAACCAGTCAATAAAATTGGCAACGGGCAAATTATTATTGATGCAATGTATATATGTTTTACAATAACCACAAAATGGGATTAAGATAAATGAATAGCACACAAGATTCTTGCGAAGAACGAATAGTAGGCACTCTATATAAATTAAGGAATTCTTGCGAAGAGCCTTATTTCACCCATTTTAATAATTCTACAAGTAATGTTAGCCTTTCGGTTTTTAGGTCGTCTTTTACTTCTTTGAAATATCATGGCGCAACCATAACAAATTGTAGACCGTTTGGATATAGCAAATGATTTTACTTAATTCATCAACAACAATTTGTTGGATGAACCCGGCAATGAAAAAAAGGCTCCCGCCCATGAGGGGAACAACAACACGGTGGACAAGAAATCAGAGTATATATTTCGACGATGAAAACTTTAAAGACGCTTATTTTGGAGTTACTTCATTTTTGGATGTGATAGAAAGCAAAAGTATACTGAGGGTAAAGGGCATTAAGGATAGGCTTATTTGTTTTTATAGCCAAAAGGAATATTGAATGAACACCCTTGAAAAGATGATGAGTGATTTGCAGAAAAAATGGGTGGCAAGTAAAACCGACAGGCGAAACACCATTTATATCAACGTGTGTTCCAGTTTTTATAATGATTCTGATATTGCAAACCAAACTGATTATATACAAAGAGAGACTGGTTCGAGAAAAAGTGATTTTGACATGTTTTCGCAATCCACTACGGACTGAGAGATGAAATGAGATTACAAATATCTGAATTAATGTATCAATATTCTAACAAGGATACTACTGAAGACAGACTTGATTATGTTCGAATGTTCCCAACAGCCATAATTGTTGATGGGAAATATCCAACAGTTAAACGAGGAGGTAGATCGGGAATAACAATAAACAATGATTCATGTAGAATAAGAAACGGAGGTTCGCTTTTTGTTTCACACTCACACACAGAAAGCGGCTACTATTGTGATTCGAAAGAATATTATGGGGACATGACAGTGAATTGTGCCAGCATTAAATCTACAGGAGACTTATTTCAGAGCATGTATAAATCAAGAATTTAAATGACTAAACAGGAGGACATCATGATTACTTATCTTGAGGGCGATCCAATCAGGCATTGTGAAGAGAACAACGCGATTACTTATTTTGACTATATCGTAGAGTTTCCATGTATTGCTTCCTGTGACAAAGGTATTAGAAAAACAACAACGTCAATGAATAATCCTATTATTAACAAATCTATAAACATTGCAAGACATTTTACACATACAGTTGGTGAAAAATATAAAGCAGAAAGTGTTAGTTATTTACACTATAAGTTTGAGTCATCAAGACCCAATCCTGTTGCGCTCGATACGGCATCGTTTGCCGCGAAATACAGGAAATATGAAAAAGATGATTGGGTATTAAAGAGGTAAGATTTGTCTGATTTTAAATGGTATTATGATAATGATCCAGATAGGCTATTTGAAGAAAAAAACTTCATGGCTTATCTGGATTATTATCATGGCGAAGTGGATAAGGGATATGGAAAGGGAGTCCGTGACACAGAAAAACAGGTTCAAGTAACCATAATCAATAAATCGTTAATAATAAAAAAGGCGTTCAGGGCAAAAGAAATTCTTGACTCGGGAAGTAATTATTGGTATCATCATAGGAAGTTTAATTCTTCTTGACACAGCAAAGAATTGATACGAATGCTTCAAGAAACTCTTGATTCAACTGATCCAGCATTTAGCAATGAGTATTACAAGGAGTATTATACTTGAGCGAACGAACCATTTGGAATATTATTGGCGATTCGGGTCGGTATAATGAAGAGCATGATGCATGGATATTTATTGATTTTCATGCCCACAAAGGTCTTACGCTTGGCGATTCTCGTGGCTTAAGAAGGTTCAGAGGACCGGCTACCCTACCTATTCAAAACAGCGATATGTCCTTAAAAAAATCATGGAGTAACAGGTATAAAAACAGCACAGATGGTTATTGCGGCTATGCGAACAGGACATTTGATAGAACCATCAAAACAAACAAGGTGAACCGTGTGACTCAAGCAATCACACGAGGCAAATCACCCGAAGAGCGTGATGAAGATATGATATGGGCATATAGGGGTTTCAGTTGAAAGAACATCAAAGAGTATTAGCCATTGATGATATAAAACCAATAAAAAGTCAAACCATCATCAATGATGAAGACAATTATACATATAAATACAATATAAGCATGCCCGCTATAAGCGGACATATCGTTTCAATGGGCGCACACAAAAGCGCTTGGTGTGGGCACCATGGCGCTATTTTAATAATGTCTAGGTGTGAAAAATCATCAGATTATTATTTCTGAAATGCCTCGTGAAGTGCCCGCAACGTGAATATCTTGTCTTTTCCAACACGCTCAATAAACTGTTCAATCCGAGATTCATCAACCATATCAAGATACTTGCGATTTTTATAAACAAACTCAGTCACATTTTTTTCAGCGTTATACGATTCAACCAATTTATCAACAATTTCATCTTCTCCTTCCGCTATATCAAAGCCTATCCTGATTATCGCTTCGTTTAAATCCATTTGTTTCCTCCTTATATATCTTAGCATTTTTTGAAAATGCAGAAAGATAATAATAAAACAGGAGCATTAAATGGCAGGATATCAAGAATATTTCAATCAAACCATACCCAATTGTACTGAATATGCAAATACCAAAGGTTGTACTCAATATTATTATGGAGATGTCGGGTACTCCAATGGATGTTCAAATTATTCAAGATCAACATATAATTGCGAAGTGGTATATTATTTAAACAAATCATATTCTGATTGCGGGAATAAATATTTTAATGCTTCCGATGATTGTACTCAGTATGGTAAATATTCCAATTCTATTTCATATTCTAAAAATGTAACCGGAGCAGGAGCATATGCCATTAACATAAATGATTCATTAGTAGATGGAATTAATAAAATATCTGATTCGATATCTGCTGTGCAACATTTGCGAGATAAACTGAATGAACTTGCATCCAACAAATTAAAGCAGACAACAGTTGATGCTGGAACCAACCTAACCAGTGTGGAAGATGTTGACTTTAATGATAATAATTCTTCAACTACTGAAAAGCCGTTAGCAGTACAATACAACGAATTAAAAACAAAAATGTTTGCTCTTGCCAATGCTATAAAATCGTCTGGCGGAAATTCAAACCTTGGGACTCTATCTTCCCAAGATGAGACTGTCGGCGGTATAATTCACAAGCAAGACATTATAAACCTTAAAAACGATCTTAAGGCAATTGCAAACTCCTGTTATCAGACATATACCAACCATCAAAATTACGCCAATGGATATATCAACTATTCAGTTAATGCGTGTTATAATGCTTCGTATACGGTTTATAGCCGATCAGATACTTGTGTGCAATATACAAGATCGACTTGTACAACCAACTATTATGCTTACGCTAATTATTTTAATTGCGCAAAAGCAGATATTGGTTGCTGTGCAGGAGATATTTAAATGGCTGGATATCAAGAATATTTTAATGAGGTTGCCGCAAACTATAAACAATATATAGACACCAAGGCTTGTACTCAATATTACTACGGAGATGTAAACTATTCTAATGGATGCTCAAATTATAGTAAATATGTATATTCTGGAAATGGAGGGTATTATCTCAATAAAATGTATTCCGACTGCGGCAATAAGTATTTTAATGCTTCCGATGACTGTACCCAATATGGTAAGTATGCGAACTCGGTAAGTTATTCAAAAAACTCAGGCGGAGCAGGAGCATATAGTTTGGGCATAAACGAATCATTGATTACCGGCATAGATAAAATAACAGATTCAATTGATGCAATAAAACATCTTCGTGATAAATTGACACAGTTGACACAAAATAAATTAAGACAATCATCTGTTGAACCAGACACTGATCTTACTAATGTTGAAGACGCTGATTTTAATGATGGCAATCCTTCATCACCTGAATTCATGCTCGCTTCTCAATATGCCGACCTTAAAAACAAAATGACTTTGTTAGCCAATGCCTTGAAATCAGGAAGTGGGAATTCAAACTTGGGTTCGCTATCTTCTACAGATAAACCATCTGGCTCAAGAGTTACCAAAAACGACTTGATAAACTTAAAAGAAGATTTGAAGACAATAGCAGACTCATGTTACCAAACATATACCAATCATCAAAATTACGCTAATGGATATGTAAACTATTCAGTAAACTCGTGCTTTAATTCAGGATACACAGTTTATAGCCGATCAGATACCTGTATACAATATGCCAGAACAACCTGCACAGCCAATTATTCTGCCTACGCAAATTATGATAGATGTACTAAATCCAGCGAAGACACTTGTTGTTCAGGCGACACATAAATTAAGCATAGTTAAATATATATTCAGGAGAAAACATGGATTTTATACGACCAGATGACATACAAATAAATATGTTTGAATTATTAACAACAGAAAATTGCAATCAAAAATGCACCTACTGTTTTGATAATTATTTTTCAGAAAGAAAAAACGACCCATCAACGTTCATGCCAGTCAAGATGATTCCTGACATCATCAATTTTGTTGAAAAGGTTCGAGACCATAAAAGATCATTAATATTTCACTATATCGGCGGAGAACCAGTATTAAATCGAAAGTTTTTATTTGAAAGCGTCGAAGCATTGAAAGACAAATATTATCCTATGGTGGAGTTTGGTATGAATACCAACTTGACTATTTTGGATGATGAACTAATTACATTACTGGTAGATAATGGGTTTTATCTCACGGTGTCGCTTGATGGAACAAAAAAATCACACAATGCCCATCGACAAAATTGGGACTTGGTAATGAAGAATCTTGTTATCTTAAACTCTGCCTATGTTGACAAATATGGACCGAACCATAGAAGAATATCAGTTAATGATGTTGTTTCTTGTGATACTACAGAAAGAATTGAAGAAGATTGCAAATTTTTATTTGACTTACATATCCCGGTAAGCCTTGGTATCAACAATGAAGACGATTGGGATGATGAAAAGTTTGCGAAGTATAAGGCCAACTCATATAAGGTTGCCAAAAAGTACGGGCTAAGAAATATTTATTTTTCGAAAATGGGATTGGATAGATTAAAGCAACCCGATAGAAAACATTTTTGCTTGAGAAATGTCTCCAATGTTACCATTAATCCACAAGGCAAACTATTTTTTTGCCACCGACTTACACCCAAGAGTTATACAATGGGTGAAGATTTTAAATATTATTATGGCGATATTTGGAATGGATATACAACTGATTATTATAAACTTATCGGAGATATTATCACTCAGAAGCATATAAAAGAACCTTGTAAAACCTGCGAGATATTACATTACTGTAACACTGGATGTCTTGCCGCGCATTTCGTAGTCAACAACGATTATAATACCGTAAGCGAAAACGCATGTAAGACAATGAAAATATGGTATGAAATAACCATGGATTTGACAGAAGGTAAGTTTTGAATATTCCACAAGGTGTTAAAATACATAATTATGAAATTGTTGTATCTGAAAGATGCAACTTTAAATGTAAATACTGTTTTAATCAAGAACATTCCGAATCATCAACGATTGATAAACTAAATTCAGCATCAATACCGGATATAATAAACTTTATAGATAAAACCCATGACTCGTCATTTTGCATTAATTACATGGGTGGCGAACCTATGCTTAACATGCAATTTATAATTGATTTGACAGACCAACTTAATGATAAGTTTGCGCCAAGCGTTGGTTTTACTATTAATACAAATCTATCTATATTAACTGAAGAGCATATTAATTTTTTCGCTGATAATATATTCAAGGTTGAAATATCCCTTGATGGTAAAAAAGAAACACATAATAGAAACAGGCAAGACTGGAAAAAGGTTGCCACAAACCTCGTATCTTTAAACGCCAAATATGTAGATAGATTCGGCAAGGGTCATAATAACATAGATATTATTTATGTCGTCAATGACGATATACAACATATTTATGACAACTATTCTTTTCTATCAAAATTGGCTTTTAAAGTTGGGACATACATCAACTTCAAAAAAAAATGGTTGAATGAAGAAATAGATGAAATAATTAAAGAATTGTATCGCATTAATCCACACAAGAACCCGGCGATTGGCTGTAAGATATCTCCACGGAAGGATGTTACAATTGATGTTGACGGTCGCCTTTATTGGTGTTCTCGCATGATGTATGACCATTTGTCTTATGGAGACATAAAGTCTGGATATACGAATATGGAAGTGTTCGAAAAAATGCTTGATTTGTCTATCAATAAAAACAATATTTGCAAATCATGCCCGACTCTCGATTTTTGTAATAAACCATGCATAGCCGTCCACTATGAAGAAGCACAAGATTTCGATCATGTAAATCAAACATATTGCAAGATAAAAAAACAATTCGCCAAAGGAGCAAATAATGAATAGCCTGATTCCATATTGCACAAAGTGTAAAAAATTACTAACAGGATTACGATATTCTGTATCATTAAAAATTGAAGTCGATAAGGAAAAAGAAAGCGGCGCATGGGAATCGCTTCAAAACCTAGATGTAACGTCAAATGAAATATTGTGTGATGATTGTTTTACTGCTTTCAGCGATAAAATAAAGGGAATGAACAATGTTTGAGTTTGCAAATCAGTTAGTGCTTAAAGTCACAAAAGGTTGTAACCTTCGATGTGAATATTGTTATGTCAAAGACAAGGATGAAAACGAGGGTAAATTCATAGACTTTGACCTTTATAAAAAAGTCATTGATAAAATAGTAGAAGACAAATTGAAATCAACCATGGACATAAGAACGTTTCATGTTACATTTCATGGAGGCGAACCTACTACTTTAGATAAAACCGTATTCTATAAAATGTGTGAATATGCTCAAGGAAGATTCAACGAAGTGGGAATTGTCTCGGCGTTTTCCATGCAAACCAATCTTACGCTTGTTGATGAAGAATGGTGCAAATTGTTTTCAAAATTTAATGTAAATATTGGCGCAAGTTGGGATGGCGTGGGAGAAGGGAATTCAGCGAGAACCGATAAAGATACAAACTTATACCTTGAAAAGTCCGCATTGTTGACCAAATATAACATCAAACATGGATTTCTGCTTGTCATGAACAAGCAGAGTTTGCCGTATTATGAAAAATCCATCAAGTTTTTATTGAAGAAATTTGGCCCCGGAACCAAAGCGAATTATGTTGAAGATGTATTTACGCCGCTTGGTGAAAAAAGTCCTATTGAAATATCAGGAAAAGACTTTTTTGCAACAGTAATAAAAAGCGAAATAGATCATTTTATTAAACATGGCATGACACGAGAAACAAATTCTTTTGATATTATCAATAAGTTCATGATTGACTATCTCACCAACATCGGGAACTTTTATTCTCACCGTGGAAATTGTTATATTAAATATTGTGGCTCAGGCATCAACATTATTGAATTAAATCCAGACGGCAGTGTTCAATTGTGTGGTAGATATGGAGATTCAAAAGATGAGAAAACACTTCTAGGAAATGTTCTTGATGAAGACTTTTTGTCATTAAATCAAATTACCAAGCATTTGGAGTTCACCAAGGCAAAAATAAAAGCAATGGAAAAATCACATTGCGATAACTGTCTTGCACAAAACATTTGTGATCATGGATGTATGGCATTTTATTTCTCTAAAACCGGAACATGGGGCATGAGAAATGACCTAACTTGTGCGATATTCAAACCGACATACAATTATCTATTGGAACATGCATCGCAAATTTTTGAAGCATTTTTTAAAGACAAACTCCAAAAGCCAAACGATATCTATTATATGACGCTTCCATCCTCTAAAATAGCATACTTTGATATATATCAAGATAAAATAAAACCGTTGTTGAAAAAATATAAGATTGAAATTACCAATGATGAATCAAACCTGATTTTCATTAAAAAAGGAGATAAGAATGTCAAACATAATTCTAACCCACAAGTGCAATAAGGGTTGTTCATACTGCTTTGCTACTCAAACGCGAACTTTGAATCTTGCCTCAAAAGAAAATGTTGACATGACATTGGATATGTTTAAATCAATTGTTGACAAACACATAGCGTCTGGCAACATGGCATTAAAACTTCTTGGTGGAGAGCCAACCCAGCATCCAGATTTTGAAAAGTTTTTAAGGTATTCTTATGAAAATAAAATCGAACTTACTATTATTTCAAACTTTCTTTTTTCGGAAGAAACGCGAAATGTAATACTGAGATATCTTGAAAAGGCGCCAATGCATTTTCTTATCAACTCGACAGAACTTGATAAGAATGGTCGAATGGATATATTTAAAGAAAATTATAATGCTATTTACAAGTTTTTATACGAGCGAAACGCAGAATCCGGTATGGCATGTGGCATAACCATAGACCAAAATATTGATGTTAACTACTATGTAGAGTATTTACAATATCTACAAAAAAATCTTATAGCAATTGAAAAAATGCGATTAAGCCTCGCATTCCCCGGATCGGATAATCAAAAGGGTAATTTTTATTTCCTTAATAACAAGAAACTTGGAGACTATTTTGTATTCATGGTAAAAACACTTCTTTCCATGAATATTCCAGCGAACCTTGATTGTATTTTATTCCCGTGTATGTTTGAAGGAAAAGAAGAAATCAAGTTTATAAACAAGTTTATGGAACAGGGCAACCGATATCGATGCGGAACAACAGACGGTCCAACAGATTATCTCCCTGACGGAACAGCCATCTATTGTTATCCAACCAATAAAATAAAGATTGACACTACAAAGTTTAAAACATCAGCCGCAATATCCGAGTCGCTTCGAATGAAATATGCCATCACTCAAAGCACAGTTGATGCTCCTGAAGAATGTAAAAGGTGTGGATACTTTGGATCGCACTGCGATGGCCCGTGCCTCGGATTTTACGATATAGATGTTGTATAAGGAATAAAATGATATCTGCATTTAATGAAGAAAAACTAAAGGGTCATGGGAGCAATATTGCAATATCTTCGGTATGTAATTCCAATTGCATTTTTTGCTCCAACTATCAAAACCCGTTTAAGGTTAAACGGGTTGGCTTTATATCCCGTGAAGATTTCCTAAAGCAACTTTTCTACATTAAGTATAATCAACCGCCTTCAGATCAGATATCCTTAAGCGATGTATTGCCCGGAACCATTTCTGAAGGGGAAGCATTGCTCCATCCACTGTTTCCTCAATTTATTTCAGATATTAGAAAACATTTGCCAAATAGCGTTCGCATCACTATTACCACCAATGGCGGGTTGCTTACCCAAGAGGTGATTGATTTTCTTAGGCTGAATAATCCTATAGATGTTTTAATATCTATCCCATCGTTTTCAAAAGAACTATGGCTAAAGATGTTTGGTGTTACCGATGAACATCTATATGAAAACGCCGTTTCAGCGTTTGAGCGATTAAAAAATGCCAATATAAATTTTTCTGCTTCTATCGTTCCGCTACCAGAACTCACCGGGTGGGATGATTTGGAAGGCACAATTGTGCGGCTAAAAGAAGTGGGCATAAAAGTAATTACTGTTTGGTATCCCGGATATACCAAACATACGCCCAATAAAGAATTTTTAGGTTTGGTCCAATCAGTACCATTTTCAGATTTACATGAGTTTTTTATCAGGATGCGTAAAAAACATAACGTGTTCATTAAAGAAATGGGTCCGTTTATTGACAAGAATTTCTTTCCGCAAAATCATCTTAAAAGAATTGATGAAATATTTTCAATGGCTGTTCAAAATGGCGCACGGAAGATATTGTGGAGTACATCAGTAGCGGCATACGATTTTGTCAAAGAAGAAATTGAATTGGTCGCCTTAAAGCATCCGCATGTATTAGAAAATAGGATTATCCCAATTAAAAACAAGATGTATGGCGGCAACATTGCCAGCACTGGACTACTTACCGTATCGGATATACTTGAATCCATTGCTGAACACAAAGACGATTATGACTTGATAGTATTGCCGCCGCATATATTCTTAAACAGAATGGGCGAAGATATTACGGGAGAATCATTTGCTAAAATTGAAGAAACATTACAGAACACGCCCTATTTGTTTGTTTAATGTTAAGATAACTATATGAAATACATAACGCTAAAAAATGAAATAATACTCAATGTCATCGAAACTGAAGATTTTGACGAGTGCTGTGTAGTTCCAGAAGATTTCAGCCATAAAAACGTTGGTAAAAAGCGATATGAATTTGATTCAAATTGGAACTTGATTTCACATATGGATGACATCGAAACAATAAAACAGATAAATGATATCATGACTCAACTTATATATCTTGATGGATTTGTACCGCGATACTTTGAAACAAGTTTGCAACATATTCCAGAAGCAATGAATGAAGAAGTTTTTCCCGGAGTGACACGAGGAGACTTGTTGAAGGAAAAATTGGATTTGAGAGCGAAACTTAAACTGCTTTCTAAAGCCTAAACCTTCCATGCCACTTCAAGTGAAATAGTTACATTATTACATGGGGTATATTCAGAAGAGGCTAGAACTTTTAATACCGATCCCATGGTAAATGGTATATTAAGCATGCCGTTGATATAAAAATAATTGCTTAATGTAAACTCGTGTATAGGGTCATTATTGCTTAATAACGTAAATCGTTTTGCATCATAGCCACTTGCTCCTTGCGCGGTAATACCCAAAATCACGCCATCACGAAGACAAGGCCATCCAGTGGAAGACGATGTAACCCCACCAATTGATAAATACCTGCCATCTGCTTTTTTCGCCCCAAACACAACATTTTGCCGCATCATGGATAACCACGCATCACGGGTCATATCATACACATATAAAATACCAGCCTTGTTTATTATCTGTCCATCGGCAAGACCATTGACTGGTGTATAATCAACCGGTGATAATTGTAGAGCCGCAGAGCCGTTTGATGCATTAATGGTGACCGGTCCAAAATCTGCTTGAATTATTCTTCCAGAACCATTACCTGTAGAACCATCATAAGAGCGGTCAAGGTCTGATGGAAATGTGTTTTTATCAAGCACTCCACCAACATATCTGTATGCCTTGATTTTAAATGGAGCGGTGTAATTGGAGGGTCTTTGGTCAAAGGTAAGGATTCCGTTCGCATAATCAAATTCCCAGCCTACCTCGTCGCCTACATATATTTGAATATTGTTGGAATCAAAAAGCCTGACGAAGTAACTTTGCGACCTCGTTTTAGTAGGTTGAATAAAATCGCCAACTCGACTTGATAAATCATTGACTGTTGTACAGCAAAACCATGAAAGTGAATTGGCAACTGTAACGTCTTCTGTCAATACCATGTCAACAATTTCTACAACAGGCGTAGAAACAGTCGGCGGCACTAGCGGTATTTCATCAATCCAAATATCAGACGATGAAAGATTGAGAGCCTTACCGGCAAATTCTTCATGCCACTTCTTTTGGGTAGAAGTATATTCACGGGATGAGAATTTTTTATAGGCTATGTCAATCTTAGTCTGATCGGAAGCCACAACTACCCCTTAACACTTAGCAAATTAAGTATTGTTTGAAACCCAGAAGATTCTTTTGAGTATGTAAATATTACATTAAGTATATGTGATTTGAGCGAATCAGGCATTGGTTCAATAGATATGTGGCTTTTTAGTTGACTAAGGGTTGGCATGTCATACCAATCCACAAGAATAAAATTATCCATTCTATTGTAAATAAAATGTCGATATGAGGAACCCTTATATGATCTATTGAGTGAGGTTACAAACCACTGTGGTTGTCCATATACTTTTGGGTTTGTATATTTTACTACGATCATTTATTCCTCTTTGATGTTCAGACTGCTCAACTTTTTATCTATTTCGTCAATTTTTGACTCTAACACTTTTTGATTATCAAGTATGCTTGCGCAAATGCCGACCATTTGTTCATTTGATGCCTTGATATAATCAAAAAATAATTTTAACGCCTCTTCGCCATCTGCATCAATCTGTTGTTTTGGCTGTTGAGTTATTCTTCCAAACTGCTGTTCCCTTTGCTTAAGAATAGACTGCATGCCTTCTATTGCCATTGTATTGCCTCCGCTGTGTATATTTAATTATCTTTTAAGGGATATATAATCTATCCCATTCTTAAAATGTCGAAAAATGATTCTTGCGATGATTTGTTGCTGTTCCAATCTTCAAATATCAGTTGAAATAAATACTTGTTGACATATTTGGGAAACTTTGAAACTATTTCTTGCTTACTGGCAAAGTCTGGACTTCTTGTAGGATGTACTTGAACTTCCTTGTCGCCATTGATTCTCATTTCAAAAATAATATACATGGTTTTTGAATCGTTGAATATGTAATAAATTGATTCTGAATACTTTGCAAAAATCATTTTAATTCCTTATAATATCAAACAGTAGTCCGCGAGTATCTTCAAAAATTGCATCATCGGCAAAAATACCTTCCATCAGCATAAATTTTTCTTTGTTGGTTAACTTGGCATCAACAACTTCTTTAGGAAATCTATCACCATATTGAAAATTGTTGTAGGCTGTATTAAATATTTTTTCGCTATCCAACATGATTAATGATGGCACCTTCCGAGAAAAAATGTATACCCTTCTTCTTGATGTTATTCTGGTGTCGAGCATTATATTCATGATAAAACCTGCATGAATACATCAAAAACCTTTGAATTATGTTCATTATGGTATATTGGATTCCCATATGCATAAAACAACACCCAGAAAATAGTATTTCTTAGTTCGGCTGGTATTTTATTGGTAAGCTCAGATTCTTCATAATTTTGAATGTCTGCGACAAAAAAAGAATCATCGCTAATATCATATCTAATATATTCTTTATACTTAGGATTAACCAAACAATAAATTGAATCCTCAATGTTGTAGATTTTCATTTACCACCCTCCCATTTCCATATACATTAATTCTGGTACGGATGCAGAATCGAGTGTTATCCGTACAACAACCATATAGCCTGAATTGGCTGTAGAGAATGTTCCCGATGAATAAGTAAATGTATTGCCTGATGAAATCAACAGGCATCCGTCTCCATCTGCGCCAGTAAATACCGATACGTCATAGTTTTTATTGAGCGATAACCATCCGGTTTGTCCGGGCAATTTAATGTCAATCTTTATTTGATTGGTAAGTAGTTCAGCAAGCGTAAGACCATTAATGGTTAACACGCCTGAATTTTTTGGAACTCGCTTATAAAATGCACGAAAATATGTTTGTGATCCGGCAAAGCCAGAATAGTTTGCAGTTTGGACAGGTTTATATCCTGCAAAATTAATGTTGGCATATTTTAGTTTTCTGTCGAACAACAATGCATTACCATTTATCAAATGTTCTTGGCTATTCCAAATACCAGACCTTGGACTCGGAGGTACATCATAATCTCCCGGAGGAAGTCGATAGATTTCATCCCTAAAGTATTCAATAAGGTCTGTTGAACCATTTGTGAATGTATTGACTAAAACGTTATTTGACCCGGAGTATCCATCCTGACCTGCACCGAATGGGTCAAACGTTTGCGCGTGGAGTCTTGCATTTATTGAATATTCATTAAATTCGTCCAACATGAGAACGCTGTTGAAATCGAAGAAGTCGCCCGTTCGTGGCGGATTCATTGGCCCTGTTACATCTGGATGGTTGTACTCAATATCCAGTTCTCGCATTCCCGGAAGGTTTAACTTAAGAGGAATCTGGTTATATGTATTTTGGAATATCCTATAGGCAGACAATGCGGTTCTGAATTGATCGCCAATTGAATAATATCTGACGCCAGATACATACTTTGATGATACGAGCGATTCTTCTACAAGCGAAATGTCTTGTTCAATTGACGGTCGAGAGTTGGCATTATCATAGAAAAACTTTAACGGTTGAGTTATCTGAGTGCCTTCGGGAGACTCATGCATAACCGTTATGTAGTTATATCCCTGCCGCAAAATAGAAATTGTTATATTAATTCGTATTTTGCCCTTTTGCCACATTCTAAAATCATTGAATTTTGAAACTTCCATGACAGATATAAATCCGTTGGTAGAGTCTCGTATTGCTCCATTCGATCCTTGAAGACCTTCATTCTGCCTAGCACCTGAAGATTGTAATCCATAGGTAAGTGCTGTTTGACTTGAATCAGCATTCGCAACAACAAACGCATTCCATAAACTGAATTGGTCAATCATGTTGCCATTCAAATAAAGTTTGATGACGCCTTTATCGGCATCAGAAAAACATTCATCCGGGGTGTAGACATAGAAGTTGTGGTTTTCGGTCAAGTAGTTGTGATAGATTCCCGGACCTATTTCATAGTTTATATTTTCTGCCGAGACATATCCAGAATATAACTGTAGTCCTTCGGTTACCAAAACCTTATTGGTAAGTGTTTCTGCCGCGTCAGGAGCAAGTTGCAATAGAGCTTCATTGATGTCGTCAATTGCATCATTCATTTTCATTTCTGGCACAAGGTCAAGTAATCCATCCTGATATGTTACATCAGTACAAACACCGAGAAGAATATCTGATCCAGTCAAAACACCAACGCCAGAGTTTGGCCCAAAAATGATGAATGTCAAATGATCATTGGCATTAGCGGTACGATTAACAAGTTCAATAGTTGCGTTGGTTATTTCAGTATAATCGTCTATTGATTTTAAAAGTAAACCGTTGTAGTAAACAAGAAGTCGCTTCGTTCCCATTGGATAGAAGTTTTGAAGGTTGAATAATGTTTGTCCAGCAGTTGCATATTGGTCTTCACGAATGTATTCTCCATCACCAGATTTTTGGTCAAGAATAATCGCTGTAACCTTATCCTGTGCATTCAATGGATACATCATTTGAAATGATGTTGGACTTCTTTCGGTAAAATCATCTCCTGCCTTAAGCAAATCTCCGTTGAGCCAAACAAGTATTTGACTTCCACCAATGGTGTATGAGGTATTGAGCAAAAATACTGTATGTCCTGCGTTGGCTATCCAATCATATCGTTTATATCGATTATTTACTTCGAAAAGTTTTTGTCCGGGATAGGTAATAAAATCCCGTCGCATAAATGCTTCGCCGGTTATTACGATGGTAAGCCTACATCCGCCTTCAACATCTATCTTTAATTTTACAGATTTTTCCTTGATACGAACATATTCAAGGTTTTCCATGAGAAGGTCGCCGTTATAATAAACCTGCAAGTTGTAGGTTGATGAGAATACGACTATCCACTCTTCAAGTTCTTGATTCCATCGGTAAAGGGTATTCTCATCAAGAACCAACCTAATGTCTCCATTGACGTTATTAAGTACAGGGAGAACATCATATGATTCGACAGGCGGCTTCCAATAATCGACATATCGATTTTCCCAATGCCCAATCCAAATCCACTCCGCCCCATCCCACTGATAAATATCAGAATCCTCAAGTACAAGACGAATATCGTTTATGGTATTATTTGAAAGCGGAAGGTCTGCTACCGTTTGTACGGGAGGCTTCCAATGTGGATTTGCTAAATCTGGTTTATTGATGATATTTTCCCAATTAACCATTGATTCGCCTTCAACTTGCAAATTGGTTTTGGTATAATATCGATCATCATGATCGTGAGCATCAGGTGGCGGAATATCTACAAGCGAATAATATGAAATACGCTTGGAGTTTACACCATCATGGTCATGTCCAAGTTGTGTGTCAAATCGCTCTTGAATTTCCGCTTGAGTTTCTGGTTTTGTAAAATAAATGTCATTGTGATTATGGTTAACATCTGCCTTGAGAGCCAACTGGGCTGTTGTCCAAAGTTCGAGGCTGTTGATTAATCCATCAATTTCAACTTCAGTGTAATACCTGTCATCATGGTTGTGTGCGCCGACTTCAGCACCGGTAACGTTTCTCCACAATGCTCCGTTCCAAGTATAAAGGTCTGCATCGTTGAGAACAATTCGGGCGTCACCAATGGTGTTGCCAGTCATCGGAAGATTGGCAACGGCTACAACTGGCGTCTTCCAATGCAGATAGGGAATATTGTCAATGTCTGCATAGTCAATCTTGTCCGCATCCAATCCATTATGAATATGGTGAGTTATTCTTTGTTCGGTTTCTGTTTCAGTGTAATATCGGGAGTCGAGTTGCCCTTCATCCAGTTCTAATTTGGTGTAATACCGATCATCGTGTTTATGGTCTGGATTGAATACGGCAACCCACTTTTGTTCATCGGCTCTCCACTGAAACAACGTGGATGTTTCTTTGACTACGCGGCAATCACCATCAATATTGCCAACGGTAGGAAGATTAATGAGAAGGTCTACGGATTCTCTCCATCGTGGAGAAGCGGAAATAATTATCCATGATGATCCAGACCACCTATAGATATTGTTATTATCAAGGGTGAGTCGAACATCTCCGATTTCATTTCCAGTCAAAGGCATTGATGCCAAATTGTTTACTGGTATTTTCCACTTGATTTCTGATTTGCGATAATAAATATCGTCATGGTTATGCTCTTCTAGTCCGGTAATTTTTTGCCACTCTACACCATTCCACCAATAAGAATTGGATTCATCCTGTACAAGTCTGACGACGCCAGTGATATTATTTGTGGTTGGCAATAATGAAAAAGTAGCAACAGGAGAATCCCAATACAATTGCGCACCAACAATAGGAACCCATATTCCCTGCGGTGCGCAATAATAGTCAAACCTCCAAATGGTTTTTGTATCAAGAGTAAGTATTATATCTCCATCAAGGTTCTCGGTATAGGGAGGCAATGCAGTTGCATTTGCAACAGGTGGTCTCCACCTGACCATTCTATCCACTTCATTCTTTTGATAATAAAGCGTATTGTGAGTATGTTGCTTGTTTGATTTATTCGCTAATGCGGCATCAACTTCCAATTTAGTATAGTAGTTGCCATGTTCGTGGGCAGTAATAACCGGCATCCAAGAATGAGTTGTGGCACTCCACCTGTAAATACCATTCTCGTCAAGAACAAGTCTCAAGTCGCCATCGGAATTTTCAACCACTGGCAATGCTGATTTTGTATATACTGGGTCTTTAAACGCTTGCGAACCATAGGTGGTTCTAACCCATTTAGTGCCAACGGCATCCCATCGATAAATTATATTTTCGTCAAGAACGAGTCGGATATCACCATTAACATTTCCTACAAGCGGAAGTAGTAAAAATGTTGGCATTGGTGGCTTCCAGTAAGAGCCTGATCCGCCATATTCACCAATATATTCGCCAGTGTAGACATATGCCTTTATTTTGAATGGAGTGACATGGGTATGAACATTTTCGATGAAGAGATAACCAGAAGAATAATCCCATTTCCAGCCAATGGGAGAAGAGGACGCTATTTCAACATTATTTGCATCGTATAATCGAGCAGTATACCCTTGACCGAACTTTGGCGGAATCCAACCAGACATTCTTCCAGAGATATTGCCATTGGTAGAGGCATACCATCCCTTTTTACCGGCAACGGTAGTGTCTTCAACGAGTATTAATTTATCATAGAGAATCGCCGTGCCTTGAGAAATTGCTTCAGATGGTGTTGCGTGTATTGACGATGCCCAAACCTCATCCGCATGAATAATCATGTTGGAAGGTATGGATTCCTCCCAGACATTTTTATCAATAGATGTTTGAGCCTTCCCTTCTATTTTTTTAACTGCTCTATCAAGAGAAACAATGTCAAGTTCATCAGATTTGAACTTGGTGACTATCATGCTAATTTGATCTGAATCAATTGCAGAAGAGGCGAGTTGTATTTCGGAGGTAGATAATACAGAATAATGGAGTCCTTTCTGGATAAGGGCACCATTCTTATAAACGACCAAATTTTCACCGCCGATTTCCCATTGAGTGTCGGATGAAAATTTGGTTTTTAATGGCGCGTTATCAGATTCTGATCCAAGTTTGGTAATGACAATATTCTGAATCATTCATGTTCCTTATTTCAAATATAAATTACCAGAGTTCTTCTATGGGTTCATGCTGGTCTAATGCAGACTTGAACGCCTTCAGTAATTTATTGATTTGAAGTCTATATGCTTCGTTCAAAAGTGAATCAAGAAAGTCACTCAAGAAAAATTTCAATTCAACGCTGTCTGATGTTCCTTTTATCAATTTGGACATGTACTCATTCCCAATTTTCATCAGCAAGTCTCGTTTGGCATGAAGTTCCATAACGGTTCGAATAAAATCAAACTCTTGCCCTTTTGCTTGATAGAGTCTTGAAAAAGCCGTAATGCTATCGAGGAAATCATCAACAAGCATAAATATGCTTTTTAGTATATCTTCAAATTTGCTCTGACCCGCAATCAACGATTTGGTATCACCATCTGAAATGGCTTCCATATATCGTTCCATTTCAATTATTTTTGTACCAATTGATTCAAGGCTTGCATGCATACCTGATACATATAAATATGCTCCTTGAATGAAATCAATGTCTGCTTTCGTCTTATCGTTTTTTTGAAGTTTGCTGAATATTGATTCCATATCATATTTTTGAGGATTATGTTTATATACAGTTTTTTTGATATTGGAAAAAACTTCGAGCAATTCGTTCATTATTTTGCCGCCGATTTAATAATCAAATCTATGATAGTATAAAGAAATCCACCAGAGGCAAAAAATACTCCGATAATCTTAGCCCAAAATGCCAATTTTATCTCATATTTTTTTGTACCCTGCCCAACGGATTTTTCCTTAACATCCAAGGCTTTTACATCTATTTCAGATTTATTCTCAATAAGCGTAGTTATAATACCTGTCAAATTTTCATGGTTTTTATTTAAATCTGTTTCAATGGTTTTGATTACTGAAGCAAGGGTGGTTTCAAGGCTTTGAGTTCTTGTGCCCTGCTGTCCGACCATTTGATAGATTCTTTTTAAATACTCATTTGTTGTGGCAAGATATTTTGAAATATTTTGGTTTTGAGAATTAAAACTGTCTGCGATTATCTCTTTGAGTTTATATGTTTCATTCGGCAGTTGCGTTACCTTGTCATCGACATCATCAATTTTTTTACCCTGAGACTCAACTTGTGACTTGAGGGCATCAACGGTAGCATTAAACTGAACAACGATATTATGTACTTCAGTCAAATTTTGTGCTGAAATATTCAAATATGCGACAAGTTGCTTAAGTGTCATTTCAGTTTCTGCGTGGGAATTCACGACTTCCTGAAGAAGTCTTTGTTGAAGACCCCGGAAAGCCGTCATTAACTCATTGAGATTATTTGTTTGTGACGGATTCTGATTTTGCATCATACTTTATCTTTCGCCTTTAATCAAAATTACATAAAAAAAACCGGCATTACCTTAATGCCGGTTATTATCAATTACAATCGTCTTATTTCACTTTTATCCAATAAATATCATCAAAAACGTATGAGTCTATCTGCCCAATGATTCTATCTCGCTTAAAAATCTTTTCAAACCAAGAGGCTTTTATTGCTTTTCCATCAACATAAGATACAACTTCATCTCCAATTTCAATATTTTTCCCAATTACCATCACCTTTGCGCGTCCTGAAATACAAATGGGTGCCTTGGATGATTTTTTAAGGTCGGGATCAAAATCCTTATCGTTTAACAAAAATCCATAACTATCTGAAACTATACCCACAACTGCCTTCTCGGCACGACAAGCAGATGGCCTGATTCCAGTTTTTGTTTGCACGGCAACCATATTATAATCGATGTTGAACTTGGTGTCTCTGACCCAACATTCCGCCAAATCGTTGTAAATCGCATTGTGGATTCTACCGGCATAGAATCTTGATGTTGTTGACACAAGACTTGAAGCAACGTCTCCATCTGTCAATATCGCCAATGCTAAATCTGCCGATCCAGAATTTAGTTGTGTATCGGAATGAACGCCGCCCTTATACCATGCGAAATACTTATTTGTCCTGAAATATTCCGTATTCGTCTGCGTTCCAATTCCAAGAGTAGCATCAGCCCCCAAATTAATGTATTGTCTATATTGAGAATTAAACTTCAATATCTTGTTGTTTATTATATGAACATCGGACTGTGATTCTACAGTATTTGCGCCTGATGCGGCGTTTAAGATTATTTTTGAAGAGGTTCCAGTGGGCGTAGTAATGGTCAAGTGATAATTGTTTTCTACCGAGATGGAATTGTCTTTAAAATTGAGTTTATCAATATAAACCTTTCCAGATGGCGAACTTAAGAGAGAAATGTTTCTGGTTGTCAGGTTTGTCACTATAACATCTGAATCAAGACCACTAATGACATTGTTTTCAATTTTGATTTGGTCTATTTCCGTCTTGGATGTTACCGTTACATTTCCATTAAATACATTGGCACCATTGTAGGTATTAAGAGCATTAAAAACGTTTTCTCTATTTGATATAATTGGTGCATTGATTGTCAACAATGAGTCAATCATGGAGTTGTACATTTCCATGGTGACTATTTTTGTTGCTGGATTGTAGGTAACAAATCGTTCTACCAAAAGATTTTTATATTTTGACACCAAATCCCATATTGTTCGTTCATCAACCAAGCCGGTATCAGTTGTTTTGAATCCACCTAAAATCCTACTTGTATTAACATTTTTACCATTCGGTACAACATCGCTCAAACTAAGCAAAACTTCGCAAGAATCAAATCCCGATAGTTCTGAAATCCAGAGATAATAGTTTCTGTTGGGGAGCAGTGAAGTTCCAGTATCGAGCAAACTTGCGTCAATTATAAGGTCATTATTTGTGTTTTCAAAAAGCCTATATGTGTTTTCATTAGCAACAATATATTCATCAATGTTGTCGGTGATGTCTGTGTTTGATGTAATATAGTTGTTGATTTTAATTTTATCAAGCAATCCCTCAAAGATTTCATTCGCCGTACCGGCAGAATGCTTGGCTCCGAGATGGAATCCCAACAGTTCAGACTGCTGAATGGGAGTAAATGGTGTTGGATTTTGAGATACTTTAATTGCTTGATCGGTTCCAACGTATTTGGCATAGATGGAAATGCCGGTTGATTTTTTCCAGTTGCAAATTATTCGAATATAATTATTGATAAAGTTTTCTGACTCTTCAAGGTCAATTGAAGCCTGTATAACGCTTGAACTGTATGTATCATAAATTGAAAAAATCAAAAGATTTTGACCAAGCGACCTATCCAACTTAAGTTTAATCGCGTCATAAGAAACGGTTGGCGCAACAAATATAGTATTGATATTTGAAATGTTAAGATGTTTAGGCTGGACAATCAAGTCAACCGAGCCTTCATCAAGAGAAATCAATTCTTTTGGATAAATAACCTTACCAGTTTCTCTGGTTGATAATGTAAATGAGGAACAATATTCCTTATTCTCTAATTGTACGGCATCAAGGAAATATTCCGCACCGGGCGTATCGGATGAAAACTTTAATTGAATTGATTTAATGGTTTCAGTTTTTATTCCAACAACTTCATAACGGGTCCACTCTGTTGACGCAGGAACAACTATGGTTGCTGTCGTTTCAAGTGTTTCCCAAACATTGTTATTAACGCCAAATGGTCTCCAAAATTTCTGTGTTCCAGATGGGTCTCCAATAATAAGAAGACGAATTGGATTTGATGCTTTATAGTAAAATGAAACAGAAGCTACAGTATCATCTACACCCAAGGTTTGGGCAGTTTGGAATAAAGAAACAATAGAGCCAGAGTTATTAACTTTTATTTTTAGACAATTCGATCCATAAAATGAAGCCGGGTCATTTACAACTGTAGACAATCCATTTTCAACTTTCGTCCATCCTGAAACAAAATTACCAACTGTGCTTTCAAACGATGGATTGGTAATAAAGTTTGTCGTTCCAGATTCCAAAGCAATGGATTTTGAATTCTCAACAGTAGTTTCATTGCGATATACTACATTGTCTGCGGAGGTTGGATTAAACCTTCCGTTATGAGAAGACATGGTGTTCTCAAAAGAAAACATTCCATTCGTGATAGGAACGCTGATGGTCGCTTTTGAGTTTGCTTTAAGTTTTAAGTAGTTGTCATTAAAATCCCAAAACAACATCCTATCATCGTCAGAATATTTATCAATACTCTTGGAGAGATTTTGCGCAGTGATAGGTGTATCAGGATTATCTTCCCATACAAGAAAAAATTTATTATCCATTATGCTACCTCAATATTCCCGGTTTCAATTCCTTCTTTTTTGATATACTCAAGCAACGATCTGCAAATGCAATCATATGGAGACAGGTTGTCATATTTTTTGGTTTTGATTTCATTGACAATGGATTCTTCACCAACAATTATTGCCTTATCAAAAAGTGCATTCTCAATGCTTCTATAAACCTGATAATTAAAAACAACCTTTCCATTAGAATGAAAAGTAAATGATAATATTTTTGCCTTATCATAATCCTTGTATGGTTGTGTAAGTAGCATATAAATCATATATCTCTCCTTAACTGTTATTATCTTTAGACATCAACATAAACGACATCAAAATCTAACTTGAATATTAAAACTATAAAATCACGAATATTTGTAGTTGCCTTTGTTACACCATCAAGCCCATCTGCAAGATGCTTTGATTTTACATTTTTATATATAAATAATCTTCTTGCATCAAACCGGGCAATACTTCGTACCGTATATCTATCTCCCCATTTTTCATCCGGGTACACCTTTTCCACATAATAGATTTCAGTATCAAACCTATAATATTGCCCTTGTTTTAAATGCTCCATTTAATATTTTTCCTCATAAACCTTATATGAAAACAATTTGGTTATTATCTCATGCTTGTTAAGCATATAAAGTTTTATGATTTCACCAGTATATGGCTTCATGTGAATAAGCCCAAAACGTTCTGCTTTATTATCAATAACACATAATTTAACTGTGGTTAACCCATTCGGATATACTTTTAACACCCTTACCACCATATCAACATATTGTGTTGGACTATATAAATACAATTCTCCAACAGTTAAACCATCCATGTTTTACTTCTTTATGCAGAACAACACTTCTTTATACGGTGCCCACGAAGAAGTTTCTGCCGTATTGGCATCGGTTCCTGACAAGAGTGCGACAGAACCAGAGAAGTCGGATGGATTGTGCGAATGCGCACCACCACCAACAATGATAATGTGGTCATGCTGATTGTTGGTTACCTTCACCGAGTTGGCTTGAGGATCGGGCACTACGTCAACAGATTCATTAATGAACTGCACAGGGAACTCAACTTGTTCGTGAATGTGCGATCCAGAATCTACTGTCTTAAGCGTTCCAGAACCGTGAGCGTGTGGATGTGAATGGTAGTGCATATCCGATCCAGCGGCAGAACCAGTCTCGGCACTACCTCCACCCAATATGTTCCCTGAACCATCCAACCTGAACGCCCCTACTGAAATGATATTTGAATTAGCCATTCTTACGGTTCTTCCCCACATGTTGGGAGTTTCTTCATACCACTTGCTTTGCCATGTTGAAAGTGCTGGTCGAGAAGAATATGCGTTTGTGGTATCAATACCAATGGTATCGTGCCATTTGCCATCACAGGGAATTGTTCCATCGGGGCACATTGTTCCGTGCATGATAACCATTTCATTCGGTATCAATTCTCGGTCGATGGTATCAAGTACAGATTGTTTTTCAATAAAATAATATGTGGATTTCTTTACCTTAAACTTTCCGATACATCGAGCGACCGAAGTAATGTCATACCAGCCTTTGAGTTTACCTTGGTTATAATATTGCGGTCTAGCAAGCCCATCTTCCTTGAGTATTATTTTCCCGTTGATATCTACATAGACTCTCCAAATAGTTCCTGAACCGTCTTGAGAGTTGTCATAAATGGAATTTGGAGTCGTTGGGTCTCCCAAAAATGCTGGGGTAATATATGTAGTTCCATTATTAACCCTAATGGAAGATGTTGTGGATGATAGATAAATGTCATTTTCTATTTTAATTCGTTCGCCATATACATCAATGTATCCAGCGGTAATTTTCAATGTAAGGTCATGCACAACACAATCTACTAAACTATTACCTTCCTTCTTGATGTTGCAGAATACAAGGTCAACACCATATCTATTTGCAGTATAGAGGTCTCCATACATTTTATCCACTTTGAGTTTTATTTCTTCAAGTGCAGATTCGACATTTGAAGCGGAAATAATATTTTGTGTATCGGCAATCGGTATATCACTTGCGGAATAAGACCGGATTTCATCAGTGGTGGAATTATATTTTTTCAAGGATTCAACAATGACTTCTTTATTGAGTGTCGAAATATCCCAAACAGAATCTGAATTGATGTATCCATTAACGTCTGTTTTGAATCCACCGATTTTCCTATATGATATGATTTTATATCCTGAAGGGCTGGCTGGGTCTGCCCCGCCGCCAGACTTCCAAGAACTGTCAGACTTGTTCATAATCTTTATTTGAGCATAATCTCCATAGGAGATGTGGTAATAAAGATATATTTCATATGTGGAATTAACTTGAAAATCTACTTCCGTGAGCAGATGGTCGGATGAAAATAATTTATCCTCCGCACCAACATCAAAACTGTTATAATAAGTAGTTCCGCTCTTATCAAAGGACATTGAGATTTTTGTCTTTGATGTTATTTTCAATAATTTTTTATAAGGGGAATTGTATCCAATTGCAGAAAAAGAATGGTCATTATTTTCAATAATTTTCTTTGCCACATGCGTTGTTAGATTATAGATAACCTTGTCCTTATATTCTGCTCTTGCATATGCTACGAATGGATCAACACCGGGAGTCTCAGCGACTTCAATAATCAAATCAGCCCATTGTTCATAATCAGACCGGCCATCTGTATAGTGTATGAATTTGGACTCTGACTGAAAATCAAGCATTTTAGACAAATTATATGAATTTAATGAAGTATCTGGGTTATCTTCCCAAATAAGATTCGCTTTGACTGGTTCAATCATTCTAATTCCCCTTTACATTTAATCTTGCAATGGTTTCTGTAAGCAATATAGGCATCCAATAATCGGAACATCCACCTTCTGGAACCATGCCCTTGTATAAAACACTAAACTTAACACATTTTTTTTCTATGCATGTTTTCTTAAGATATGGACAAGTTTTTCCTTCTGGCGAATAAACATATCCTTTTGTTAGATAGGATATGATGCCTTCCTTGCCAATCAGATAATTTGGTTTTTGATGTACATCAAGTCCAAAAAATAAAATTGGAAATCCGCCATTTGATGGAAGTTCCATCTCCTTAAAAAAATACTTGTCATTTCTTTTTTTTACTTCTACAATCTCCACATCCATTTCTTTTTCTTTGATTATCTTTTTAACTTCCTTGCATGGTTCGCAATCCGGTACTGTTATCAGTGTCATATTAACTCCTATAATTCTTATTTTACCAACATTAAAATTCTATTCTTCTCCGGTAGCATGTTGGCTTCAATTGCTTTTCCGATTATTGCCCCTCGTTTAAATATCTTTTCAAACCAATTGGCTGGCGTGGCAAATCCGTCTTTGTCGGATACAAGTTCTGCCCCAAACTTGACTTCTGCTCGCACCCATACCTTGACAGAACCTGCAAGTGCTATCGGTATTCCCTTGCCTTCATATTCTGATTTAAGAACAAATCCCGGTGTGTCAGAAGCAATACCGATGACATTGGTCATTCCGCGTTTCGTTGTTGCTTCAATTTTTTGGTCATCAGCAATTCTGTATACCTTTCCAAATTCTGGAAGTTCATCAGAAAGGAAATATTCGGCAAGGTCATTCCAAACGGCATTATAAACACGACCAGCATAAAAATATCCGTCATATCCCAAAATGGAAGTACCAGACAATGTTGGGGGAGAAGCATATTGTGAAATTAATCCAGATGTGCCTACACGAAGCGAACCGGTTACTTTCACTACTGAATTCGCACGGTCAATGGTTATGGCATCATACGATGGAATGTTACTCGCTGAAACTGTTCCGGCGCCAATGTGCCCAATGTCATCACCAGTATAGGTAATGTGCATGGCATTTAATGCCTTCCATCCACCATATCCAATTGATACTCCTGATGTCTTGGTCGTATAAACATCTGATCCTGTCGCTTTTACTGATAACCAAGCGTTGTCTTTTTCAATGGAAGTATTTGATGTTATTTTAGGAATAATAGCAGTAGTTGTTTCAAGAGAACTAATAGTTCCACTTGTTGCATTCAATATATTTAAGGATAGTGAAGTCGCCGCAATGTTTGGTACTGTTACTGTATTCGTATCAACATTAATTGACATCGCATCGGTGGTCGAACCAACCTTATATACTCTCAAGGCATTTTTAACTTCCAGCGGAACAGAATATGAATCAAGGTCTGAAAGTCTTAATCTTCGATTGATAAATCTATTATTGTCTGCTGGATCAACAGCATGCTCTTCCAACACATAGTATTCTTTTGCTCTGACAACTGAATGCTTTTGAGAAATATCCCACACCGATTCTGGGATGATGGTTCCTAAAGAGTTGGACTTGAATCCACCAATCTTTCTAACTGCCTTCTCATTATACATGACTCCCGGCTGTCCGGGGATTTCTCCAATTGGATAAAGCCTACTTCCAGAAACAAGTATTTGTCCACCTCCACCATAATCGTCCTGCCCATCTTTCAATAAAGTATCGTCCATTTTATCGCACAAATAAATGAACCATTCTCTATCAACACCCCAGTCACCAACAGGATTGGCAGGGTTATCATCCATATCGTTGGTTGTTATGAAAACATCTTCAAGTCCAATATCAAACATTCGATAGTGGTCATTTTCTGAAAGAATCTTGACTCCATCTTTTTCAATGGTATTAACCAACCCAATAATTGTTCCGCGTTTTATTACTATTTGCTTGTAGGTGTTATCACCCAAAGCAAAGTCTCGAATGGTAAGTATTGTTCCTTCTTTATGTGGAGGATTGGAGTCTTCGTATTGAAAGTTCATATATGACGCAACAAAATCCGCGCTCTTGGAAAGATTTGTAGAGGTTATTGGAGCGTCCGGGTTGTTTTCCCAAACGAGTTTTATTGTCGCATCATTAATTGGTAAGGGCATCTATTTTCTCCTTATGCGAGTGTAGCAGTCTTCCATGCCGAACCAGTATAGATATATAGTTTTGTTCCATCTTCATCATATCTGATTGTACCAGCGGCTGGTGTATCAACAGGAAGACCTGAAGATGATGTCACAATTGGAGCATAATCAGCATCGTGATCATGACCAGCAGTAGCGTAGGCGCTATCGTGGTTATGGTTACCTTCAGATACGGTTCCGGCAGTTGTTCCAAGAGCCAAATTGAATCCGGTTTCTTTTGTTATAACTGGCTCATAGACGGCATCGTGATGGTGATCGCCACGAGCGGCATCTGAACTGGTAAGTCCAAAATCAACGTTGAATGCTGTTTTCTTGACGGCAATGGCTGGCTCTGCTCCGATTTCAACTGCCGTGTGGGTATGATTACCTTCAGAGGCTGTTCCAGCAGTTGTTCCAAAGTCAACATTGAATGCAGTCTTTTTAATTCCAATTTCAGGTTCTGCGCCCAATGACTCTAAGGTGTGTCCATGTCCTACCGTTGCATAAATACCATCATGGTTGTGGCTTTCAAGTGCATATTCAATGTGAGTGTGTCCCAATAAAGAATATGACGAGTTGTGATGATGACTAACGGTTGCATATGCGGCATCATGGTTGTGATTTCCTTCAGACACGGTTCCAGCAGTTGTTCCAAGAGCCAAGTTAAATCCGGTTTCTTTTGTTCCAATTGCTGGCTCTGCTCCTAATGATTCTAGTGTATGGGTGTGACTATAAGAAGCATATGAACCATCGTGATTATGTTCTGTCAAAGCATATTCAGCATGGGTATGATCAATTGCTGAATAAGCCAAATCATGGTTGTGTGAAAATTCTGCATATGTTCCGCTGTGATTATGTGTCAAAGCAGAATAAACCAAATCATGATTATGGTTGCCAATAGCGACCTGACCGGCTGACGTTCCAATATCACCATTGGCAGAAAGAGATTCATATGTTACGCCAGAGGAAGTAATATAAGCCACTGAGTGGGCTGAATCTCCATGAAGCGATGGGGCATATTCGGCTGGTGGATTATCTACCTGATTCCAGTCAACCACCATTTTGCCACCTTCATTCCCTGAGAAAAAGGCGTTTATTTCCGTCTCGGTGTAATATAAATCGTCATGTGAGTGCGGTCCAATGTGACCCTCTGTCATCTCTTCCCATCCAGCATTTCGACCAACCCAAATCTTTGATGTAGATTCATCAAAAACAACACGACCAATATCATCGGCAGTCCATGCGCCCAATAATGCTAACCTTTCAATTCCGTGAGGCTTTCCGTCTAAAAGAATTGGTTTATCAAGATCAAGAGTTCCAAGGTGTTTCATTAATATCCCCCTAAAGGTATTTATATATTCGTTGTATTATCTTATCTTTGTTCTGATTCGTAATGTGTTTTAATTTCTTGAATTAAAAACCCGCCTTTCGGCGGGCTTAAACTCTACTGTATTACAATCATTCGTATCGGATCACCATTTGATTTTGTCAATTTAAGTAATCCGTTTTCAATTTTTACACTCTCGATTTCTACCGTCATTCCAGTAGCAGAATCGAAGAAGGCATAGATGGCATCAAAACCAGAGATACTTGGAACCATGGATACGAATGCTTCACCGGATGGCGTCCATGCCTTGATATCTTTGGTGATTGCATTTTGAACATTTCTTGTTACAAATACATTAACAAAAGAAGTGTTGTTGGTTACATGAATACGAATCTTGTTTTCGGAAACATATTCAATGTTATCAACTCCAACTCGTGTTCCATCCACCATGTTGAATACTGAACACATCACCGATTTTGTTCCAAAATTGTGATCTACATCGTGGTAATATCGTCCATTTCCTTCTGGTGTCCAAGTATTCGCAATCACAGAGAACTTGTCTACAACACCAAACACCGTAACAGCGGCATTTAGTGCGTCTGTTGTCACAACCTTAATGCTATTGGCATCCAGTCTCTCAATTTCATGTACTCCGACCATCATGCCAGTATCGGCATCCACAACCATCGCAACTACATTGGTAGTTCCAAGATTATGAACAACGGTTATCTCAAACAAATCATCAGTAGAAGTCCATCCAGTTGATGGAATAATCACTTCTGACTTTGATGGGTCTTTTGTTCGCTCGAAAACTTCATCAATGGCGTCATTTACATTGGTTGAAACAAGACCAGAAGCCGTATTGCTATAGGTGATGGCAGAAGCATTACCCCAGTCAATATCGGCAATCTTTACCCATTGCTCGCTACGAGTTCCAGTAATGGCTCCGCATACATATTGAGCCTGATGTCCGTCTACATCAGATTTTACTGTTCTTGCATCTCCAATGGCGTTCCCGGTTATTGGCAAATCATCATAAGTAGCAACTGCATCTTTCCATGCCAAGGAACCAGCGAGAGCATTTACTTTTACGGCAAGTTCTTCCAATGCGCCTTCAACCTGAATTGAAGTAAAGTGATCAGCGGCATCATTGATACCGATGAGCGATGCACCCTTGTTCACTTCAGTTGATTTGAACAAGTTATCGGCATTCTGTCTGGTCTGTATTTCTGTTGCCAAACCAGTTTCAAGAGTTCCAACACGACCTACCATTCCATCAATAGCCAAGGTGTGACCATCTAATGTTGTAGAAAACTCCGTAACGGCGATATCAATAACATCAAGTCTGTCTTCATGAGTGGTAAGATTCCACGCAGGATTAGTCCATGTGGTTCCATCATTACCATCTTTCATCTTGTTGAGTTCAGTATTGAGTATTGCTTCGCCATCAACAAGTGCTGACATGTCTGTTTGCAATGAACTGATTTCTGTTGTATGGGTCTGAGTAACAGCATAGTTTCCAGCAACAGTCATGGAAGAGTTTCTTCCTGTTCCAGCCAATTCTTTTATTGCAGTTTCAACAGTGGTTGATTCAAACAAAACTCCATTATCAAATCCAATAAGGCTTGATCCTTTTAAGGCATCAGTAGAAGCAAGATCAGTATATACATCGTCAATGCGTCCATCCAATCTTGTGACTTCAGTTCCGATAACCGTGTTGATAGAATCAATTGAACCTTGAACCGCCAAAATATCACCATCGTTTGAATTAACATCTGCTCGTAATTGTGCAATGTTCCAGCCATCGTTTTGAGCATGAGATTGTGTCCAAACGCCCGTGTTGCCGTCCTTCATGAGATTCATGGTTGTAGTATCGGCAATTGCACTTGAAACGATTGAATCAATCTCTACCTTGAGTCCGCGAACGGTTTCTGTAGTTCGTCCATTGCCAGCAAGTTCTCTTAATGCATTTTCAACATTGGTCGAAGCAAACTGTGCCGTCGAAGGGGATGCCGTCGATGCTTCAATTCCAACCGCACTTGCTCCTGAAGAACCTGTGCTTGTTGAAGCCAAATCATTTCTGATGGCAAGGTCGCCAAGACTTCTCTGAGAAGATTCATTGGTGAGATTCGTAGAAATGGTATCAACATCTTCTCGCAATTCAAAGAGGTTTGCACCGGCTACTGATGATGACCAGTCTCCCGTGTTACCGTCCTGCATGTAGTTTATAATTGTTGTGATACTGTTCTGACCAACATTTAACTGACTATCCAAATTGCTGACGTTATTTTCAACAACAGCAACTCGACCATCAATCTGGTTTACTTCAGAATCAAGAGCAACATAATTTTGTGTGATGGTACTATATTCACCCTCAATGGCTCCAACAGAATTGGACAACAACTGGACTTGATCGATTAAATCATTGGTTGTTGACACAAGATTGTTGGAGGTTGACACATAATTTACAACCTGATTCTTGTACTCTTCAATGGTGTTGATAGTCAGCGATTCGTTATAGAACTCGTTTGTATTGACCCAGTTAAGAGTTTCAGTATCGGTGATTGGGTAGTTGGTAATGATAATGTTCTTGACCAAGATATTGGCTGGTCTTTCAGCGGATACTCGATCACCAGATACACCAACCACGCCATGACCAATATATGCGTCCGAAGTATCATGAGCGGCGAGCGCTTCATCAACAATGTTTGAGTAATAGTCAAACCAGTAAACAAATCGATTGATGTTAAAGTCGTAGTTGATGATACAAGTATGCCACTGGTGCCAGAACTTTTCTACGAGTTCCACTTCCCACTCAGAGTTGGTTGAATTGATGCTGTATTTTACAACACCTCGTTTTTTCTTGACATCATATTGGTAAGTAATTCTGTATCCGAGGTCGGCAACAAGTTCTCCATCTTCAACACCCAACGACTCAAAAATATATTTTTCATCGGTTTCATAGAAGTTGAATAGTGGTTTGAACTTAAATGCGATAACACCAGATTGCTTACTTATGACGTTTTTCGGAAGAATGATTTTACCATTTGTGGTGTTGAAGTTTTCAGAGAATGGGCTGACGTAGTATTTGTTTTCAAACTGCATAGCGCCGACAACAAACTCACCCTCTTTAAGAATCGTTGCACCGACAGAAACTCCATTTGCGGCAGTTTCAACTTCAATTCTCTTTGAACAAATCCACCAATTTCCATAGTAGCGGCTGATTTCATCAAAGTCTTCAACGTTGTTGTTGTAGAACATTTTTACCGTAGAAGAGTTTACGAAGTTGTCAGAATAAACATAGAATGAGAACGTATAATATCCAAGACTGAGATTGAAGTTTTGATAAACCTTAATAACATCTTCTTCAAGCGATGAGTTGTTTTTCTTGACAAACAATTGATTGCTTCCAAACTCATCATAGTTGGAATCGTACTTGGTCCAAATATGGTTACCTTCATTTACGTTACCATTTGGATTGGCATTTGTTGATGTCAATCCAGAAACCAAATATTGTCCAACGGCTCTGATTCCAGTTTTTGAAACGGTGTTGAATCCGAGTCCTGCATTATCACTTGAGTTCATCGTTACTGTTAATTGTACGGTGGTTGCAAGTCCCCAGTCTTTGGTATAGAACCTGAGTCGTCCTTCTTTGGTGAATGTGTAGGAAATGAGCGTCTGAGGTATTGAGGAGAATCCAAAATCAAGAGCAGAAACAAGATCAGCCCTTGATGAAATCGTAATCTGGTCAGATGGGGCTACTGCGGGAGCAATGGTAAGCCCCAATGCGGCAACAATATCGTTACTCGCACCAGCAGATATACTAATCGTACCTGCAAAGGTATTTGTATTGGACGTACACCTAATTGCTCCGCTTGGAATAGACCATGTTGTAAGACCTGCCGTTTGTGCTTGCATTGCGTCAACAATTGTTTGATATGTTGGATTCAATGCTAACGTAACGGATTTTTGAGTGACTGCTCCACCATTAATGCTTATTCCAAACTGGTATGTACCAGCGGCGAGGGTAGCAACGGTTGATCCAGTGATTCCGGCTTTGGTGAGTTCCTGATATCCGGGGTTGATTGAATATCCATCTGCCAACGGATTTTTAAGGTTTATGCTGATGCCAGTATTATCAGAAGCCAGTCTGGAATCTGTTGTACGGAGACTGATTGGGTGTTTTATGACAATTGGATTCGTCCAATCAATTATTGAATCCGCAATTGCTGAAGCAGAATTGATTGAGGTAAACGCTCCATTGGTATAGAGATTGTTTACTGATTGTGTAACTGCCCATGTCAAGTCACCATTATCGAAGATAATTCTCTTGGATGTACCATCGACAAATCTATTGCCCTTCGCGCCTAAATCAGAAGTAGATTTTAAAGACCAATACTCATTGAGAATCTTTGAGTCAATGGTTCGAGCAAGTGGAGTTTGGTTGACGTAAGAAAGTGGATCGTTAAACGGTACAACCTTTTCATTCCACATCTCAAATTGCTTGCGGTCAATGAATCTGTTATCAAGACGGAGTTCCGTATAATAACCAATCATTTTATTGGCATTATCAAAATCCGATCCGAGGGTAATGAACTGACAAATGGTGTTGAAATCCCAAGCGTTTGTATTTTCTCCACCACGACCAGTAATCAACTCACCATCAATGAATCTGTTCAAGTCGTACTTGATAAACGACTCAATGGTTACCGTATCGTTGTGATAAAGAGTGATGATGTTTTGCTTTTTATCCTTCTCAACGAATGTTGATTTCGGATTGAGGATTTCCTCATAGTTAACAGTAAATGAAACCTTGTGCCAGTTCTGGAATTGCTCATCAGTATAAATCTCGATTGGAGAAACTACTGAATAAGACTTTTCTTTGTTGGCTACAATAATCCTGAATCGATAAGGATTGGTGATTGGGTTTGTTGGATTGGCAATCAGCGAATGGTCATCGTCGGCGTTGTTGTTGTACGCGAGGACAATATAGTCTTCATCATCCGCTGATGCTCGTGTATCAAGAACAATACCTGATTGGCTGATTGAACCCGTTGGCTTAAACTCAAGAGTGATGGTTATTTTTTCGGAGTTGAGCCTGATTGGATATACAATTCCCTCTCCAACATACGCAACGTATGTTCTAAGTTTCTTTGGAAGTCCCTTATCCTGTTGCTCACGAGACTCGTCATAAACACCGATATCTCCTGATACACCCTTATCCAAACAAACAGAATCGAAAGACGATCCTTTTGCTACTGATTTGAGGTGGTAGTCATACTTGCCGAGGATAACTCCAATGAATCCCGGATCGGCATCATCTTCTTTTCCAAGGCACGACTCACGATTGAGAAGAGAGCCTGAACCAAGGTTATAATCTGAAATCGGCTTTATCGCACTAAAATCAATAAAGCAGTTGTAGAACAGAATATCAGAGTTTGAATCAAAAATGATTTCTTTTATTCCAACCGTCAACCTGTTCTTGTAGAAAATGGTATTTTCAAATTCAACATTAAGGTTGTGCTTTGGTGTGGTAAAGATGCTCTTATTATGAGCGATAGTACAATAGTTGAAATAGAACTTCGACACCCAGTCTGGATTCGGATCGTACTGGAACAAAGTATCGGTTGAATCATGGATAAGACATCGTGAGAAGTTGAAGAATCCCTGTGGCTGTGAAGTCAAGGAACTATCATAGAAGGAATCTCCCGGAGCAATTGATTCTTGAGCAGATGTGGCAATAGTATCAGGATTTCCAACTACGCCATCATCTCGCAACTTAAATTTCTTGTAGGGGTGCGTGAAGGGAGATGGGAAGAGGATGTCTTTAACTCGAATAATTGAATTGTGACAATTTGAGAACTCGCAGTTGTAGGTGTTGATTGATTGCGGATATACACAGTTAATTACTGAGTTTTCAAATGTACAATAGAAAATATTGAGTTTTTCATAGCAGTAAAGGTTCGTGTTTTGGAACCAAATACCCTGCACAGAACATTCGGTAAGGTTTTGCAATCCACCTTGCCAATAGCAGTATGTTGAAGCGAAAATCTTTACAGGGAACGGCTTGTCGATTTCTACGTTCTCAGAAATGATTCCATTTCTTGTTATGATGATGTTACACCTAAGTTCATCAAGAAAAGTTACTGCCTTTTTGATGCTTCTCAAAGCATTACCAGATGAATCTCCCGTGTTGGTGTCTGAACCATAAACTGGGTCAACGAACACTGAGAAAGAAGTCGCGGGGAAAATCATGTCAGGATTGTTTCTAAGTACATACTGATATGATTCATGATAAGCGCCGACTTCGGCGTTCTGGATGATGAGATAGTTTTTAATAATTGGAACAATCTTTGAACTCTTAAGCGAGTTGAGAGGCACAAGTCCATTCGTAGAGTTGAAGTCCTTGATGAATGGGAAGTATGCTACCGTCTCTGGATACAATGAAATGTTGAAAAGTTTATGAGACTTTGCATCAATGTATATTCGCCTGTCATAAATGTCGTTTTTAGCATAATCATTAGCCGTGACATTAATTTCAAAGAGAATATCGTTGTCCGTATTATTGAACTGGTCGATATCGGAAATGTCCTCAATGTTTTCAAGTTTGGTGTTGTAAACATATCGGTCTCTTGTGATTCCAACATCAACAGGTCTATAAGGATTGTTTGGATGATAGGAACCCTGTACCAAGTAGAGATAGTTACCGTACTTGTCTGGATTATTCCTGATTTTGAGTTGGTCAATTCGTGGATAATAATACTTGTAAGAAACACGAAGCGGGTTCTCAGTATCGAGAGACAATAGAGCAAAGTTTTGATTGATAGCCCAAATCTTTCCTTCAAGTTCGAAGAGGAAGTAATCGTCATCATCAGTATAGTCAATAACCTGAGTATTTGGTTTTGCATCTCCAAACTTGTAGGGGTTGAATATTTTTGTGTAGACGTATTTGAAGTAATATGTTGAGTTTACGTCAGGTGATGATTTGAGTTTAAGCGACCTATTGAGCGTATCAAACTCATAATCAAGTTCATTGGTTAATGATCTGATTCGAACAAAGTCAACCCAAACATGTGAATCTGGATCGATGTTGGATAACTTCTGTCCATCAATATATGGAGTTGCAACAGGATTCTGCTCAAGCATTGGCTTGCAAACAAACATTTGCGAAGTGGATGCAGAATAGATTTCAACTCGCAAAATCGTTGACGCTGATGAAGAAACGGTATGCGAAACACTAAACCTCTTCCAAATATTTGGTTCTGTTAACGCATAAGACGTTCCTGAAATCTTACCAACAAACTGTGAATCATCAAAAAGGTCAGCGTTCCCTGCAACACATTCAGTTATTCTGATAATTGAGTTCTGAGTGGCGTTCGCCTGTAAATAAACGGAGAAAGTGTATGTTGTTCCAGATTGGAGCGTTGGAACACCTGAAATATCCTGCGATGTAAGTTTCTGGTACAACACTGTTTTGGTTGCATCAGAACCCTTGTACATCTTTGCGGCGTATTTGGTGAAAGAAGAGTTGAAAGAATGTTGGAATAACTTGGATGTTCCGGTATTTGACCAGAAATCCCAATCGGTTATGTTCTGACCACTCATTAAAGAGAAGGAAGAGTTCTTGGTGAAGTTTTTATTTTTACTTCGAATTACTCTGGCATTTTCATAATCGACAAAGTAGTCAAGGTTCTCGGAGAATCCGACTTCGCTTACAGCATTCGTTTTAACTCGAAGGCTTCCGGGAAGAAGTTTATATCCTGCTCCGATGTTGAGGTCAACCCAAGCATGGTTCTGAGCATCGTCAGAGAAAACAATTTCCTTGTTTGTTACCGTATTGTAATCTTCAAGATTAAATCCAGTATCATGCAAGGTCCAATTGTAAGGAACAAATGTTGAACCAACCTTAAGAGAATTGGAGTCTACTTTTGATTTGAATATCTGCTCATCTTTTACAATGTAAAAATCGTCAGAGTTGGGCTTCAAGAAAATACTGTGGATGTTGCCACGGATGTGGGTCTGATGGTTTTTACCATTTGAACTGTAGAATCCATCCTTTACAGTTACTGAACTTGAAATCTTATACCACTCAGGATATGCAAGGTCAACTTCAGGAACATCGGTTTCTACCCACCTAAGTCCAGCGGGGAGCGTGACTTCAGCAAGTTTATTCTTGATTTGGTCTATAGTCCAAGGTGAATTGTTGATTTCCGGCGCAGTTATCTGTATAACGCTGGCATTATCAACATCGTCATTGTAAATGATCTTGAAGGAATAGATGGCACTTGGAATATATGCACCCAAACCAGTGAGGTTGTCTTTTGTATCGTAACAAGGCAACATTCGATTGAACTGAATGCTTGCATTGCGAGAAGTAGATGCATCGACTGGTGTATATCCGCCTATCAACGTCAAGAAACTTTCTCCGGTTCCAATTCCACCATCAACTAATTCAATTTTCTGGGTTCCGGGCTGAACTGCTTCAATTTTAATTACACGATTATCAACAATACCACCATAGTATATTTTATCACCGATGCTCTTGATTGTTTCAAATCGTTTAATGGTGTTGTACTGGACATCATTTTTATCCATCAATGAAGTGATGCTGAATCGGTCATATTCATTGCGATTGTTGAGTATAACCAAATTGTGTACGTTCTGGTCATCAACAAATACGACCTTATTATGACCAACAAATGTCATGTCATTAACGGACTTTATTTCACCATATCTGTTGTTGGTGTATTTGATGTTGTATGGGTCAATCTTGTCAATAAAAGCGAATGGCGGATTTTTGGTGTCTGTCGATACTTTCTTGAAACCAATCATGAGATATTCAAAGGTTTCAACATATTCATTGGCAATCGAACCAGACTCAAGTTGGATTCCATCAACATAAATGCATTCAGTAGTGTTGGCAATTACTTCAGACCTGATTTCAACCTTGATGGATGCTGTTAATGCTGACACTAAGGCGTGAGAAACTGAATATCGAGTCCATGTCGTGGTTGGAGTGATACTCTGAGTCGAAGTATTGAGAATGGTTCCAGTGTCTGAAAGTTCGTGGATATAAAGTTTAACCAAATCCGTAGTATCGAGATTAGATTTAATATCAACTGAGAGTGTATAGTTTGATGTTCCCTTTACATGCTCAACAGATTGAACGAGAGAACAGTATGAACTATTAAGGCTCTTCTTTAACTGCGCAGAATAGTTGCCATATTTTTTACTATCAGAGGATACTTTAAGTTGTGAGCCAGAAGCGTTCTCTTCAAGATTCCAGAACCTTGGAATATTCCCCAATCCTCCATCTTCGAAAGAAGAGTTCTCAATGAGGTTAATAATATCCGTGTTGAGCGAAGAAGAAACGGTATAATTTCCAGTAACGCTTTCAATCTTGGTGATGTGCCCGATAACTGATTGGTTGCTGTCGCTTCGCACATAGGTGTCAAGATTAATTTCAGTAAAAACTGAAGTGGCTGGATCAAACGTGTCACAATCACAATACCAAAGTTTTGTCGTCCCAGCAATCCAAATCTTACCATCCCACTCACCGATGTCATGAATATCTTCAGACCCTGTAAATCCAGTAATGTTAATCACCGCTCCATCAGCAAATGCCTGAGTGGTATCAAACAGGGCAATGAATCCAGTGCTGGCTGAACCCTTGGTTCCAATTACCGTGATATACTTTCCGATTTTTTTAATCTTAAGGTTTACAGCACCGTTGGGAGTACCAATATCCTTTGTTCCCAATTGGGTTGAATTGGGAGATAATTTAAATAATCGCTTGTTGACTGAACTTCGCTGGATGAAATAAATCGACTCATCTTTATCAACATACAAATCCTGTATGTCTGAGCGTGGGTCAAAGAACTCATTTGTTCCCCACTTTAGGTCTTGGAAGAACAATCCATCGGTTACAATCGGCTTGACATAATCAGTTCCATCTTGGACAAACTCTATTCCAGATATTGCCTTGTCGATGATGGTGATGTCTTTTTCAATTTTTACATCCGAAACTCGGGTATTTTTAACACCATCGCAATCGAGCCAATATCCAGTTGAAAACTGTCCAAAGTTCAAGTCTGAATTGAAGTTTATTTCTTCATCTGATTTGGATTCAGACCGAGCCTTGAATGGAACAATGTCTTCCCAGTCTCGATACATATCGAATACGGTAATTTTTCTATTGTTGGAATCCTGTGTATCTCGATTGATAATAATAACTTCATAGTCTTCAAAGGCACTTGGAAGAGATTCAGTAAGGGTATTATATACAGGGATATATTCGCCAAACGTTCTTGTGGCACGATCCTTGAAATAATCATCGTCATAAATTTCTACTTGGAAGGAATTGGACGCTTCGTCGTATGTTGGGAACAAGATGGAGTGCGCATCATCAGAGCGATAGAAATAAACAAGTTTCTGGTTTCCGATACGAGTAACCTGACCGTTAATGATGGCGGAACCAGAACCAACTCGAAGGGAGTTGATGTATATTTCATCACCCGTTTCCGGGTCAACTCGATAATCTTGCGGAAGAATCGTCAACTCAAACTGGTCATACTTGTCTTTGAAAATACCATTATCTACTTCAGACGAAACGTCTGTAATGTTTTGTGATAATATACCATCATTTTCTACAAGATTTTTTAAAGGTCGATTATCATTGGACGCCATTACTGGGTCTTCTTCGATATATGCCTCTATTCCGGGAAGACCGTCTGAGTCAAGTCCTTTCGAGTTGGGGTTGCCACGGTCGGCATGATCTGGGTAGGTATTGCCAATTTTTCCTGTTGCCCACTTTTTGATATTTGCCATGAACTATACTCCCTTTGTGTATTATACCCTTATATATAAACTATGCTAATTGTTGATTTGGATTATCTTAAAAATTGAAAACAAACTATGCTATATTTTGAGTCAATTCATCTACGAGTATCTTTACTGCGTTTTCATTGACTTCAAGCATAAAATGATGTTGCGGATATTGCTGTTTATATTTGGTAATAAGTTGTTGACCCGCCTGTTTGCCTTCAATTGTAGTTGCTGTCGTATTGAGTTGAAGAAGGATACCCCAGTGGAGGATACCTCGTTTTTTATATGGATAAACTCCAACAACCTTATCGATGACGCCAAACAATCCACCCTTTCTTGAATCAATCCATACAAGTTTTGAGATGTCTTTTACGATAGCATCAGTGGTTTGTTGAAGTTCTTGGCGATCTTCAGATAAAATATTGGTAAAATTCATTAGTCTCCCTCATGACCGGAACGAACAAGCGATTTCCAAAGATCGGATACATCGTCTTCTTTTCGTCTACGAAGATTATCTATGGCAGAATATTTATATCGTCGCAAAAATGGCATCAATTGCGGGAAGTTCTTTTTAAAAAGTTCATACCTAAACTTTCTTTTTTCTGCAATCTTGGCATCGAAATCCCGTTTTCTTTTTGCCTTATCTCGCTCAATGGCAGTTTTGACATCAAAGGATTTATATCCCGCTTCGTCATCTACTCGATTTATTTTTGCGAACAATCTTCGTCGGTCAGGAGAGCCTTCAAAATAATGCATATTGATTCCGAGGATTGATCTACCTCTTTTATCTACATTATAATTGTCATCGATGGCAAGCACAAAAGGCTTTTTGTCATGAATCTTATACCACGGTCGGCTACCTTTATAGGCAAACATGTATCGCCTGAAGCCTTCGGTGAGTAATCCAGATTCTTCTTTGGTTGTTGCCTCTTGTAGTGCTTTATCGAATTTCATGCTACTATTATCTTATCTAAAAAATTAAAATATAATAAAAATCCCCGCTTTCGCGGGGATGATATTAATCAATAGCATCGATTCTTTCTTGCGATATTTTACAATATAAAGGGTCAATATCATATCCAATAAAATCAAACCCCAACTTCTTAGCCATTGCGCCAGTGGTGCCTGAACCCAAAAACGGATCAATAATCGTTTGATCCGGCTGTGCGGTTATCTGGATAATCCTATAAATTACTTCTTCAGGGATTTGACACGGATGTTCGGTTTTTTCTTTCGAAACATTTTTTACTTGATTGATTTCCCACCAATCGTATAATCGACACTGTTTTCCCTGTTCAATTAATTTTTTTACCCTCTTGTCATTAGGGTTCTTGTACGGCTGTCCGCCTTTCTTGAAATCCGGTTTGCATCCCCACCAAGAAATCAATCGACTCTGCTTGCCAGTGTTTGATGGATAGACCCAACTGACAACTTCATCACATACTCCCCAAATCTTAGGGAATAAATTTATTGTTTCTTCTGGGTAATGTATAAGTACGCATGGTTTCTTTATCCCAGACAGCAGTTGAAAATATTCATCTTCAGACAAATTGTCTTTATATGTTTCGTAATGATAATTTTGGTTATATGGCGGATCGGTAATTGTAAGACCTTCAGGGTAGACATCTTCTAAAAACGACTTGTTGTGAATGGTAATCATATAATCTCCATTAAAATCCTAAATAATCGGGAGGTATTTCGGACATATCATAAAAATAGCAACAATCATGGTCTTTCATATCATCTTCTATATAAGCATTTTTAGAATAGGTCTTAAAATAAGAAGATAACAAAAATCCATATTTAACATTTTTATAGGCAGAACCATTAAAAATGGTATTCCAATACTTTGTTTTCATATGAGAAGTTGCTAGTTTTTCATCTACACTTCCGTTTACATTTTGATTCTTTATTTCCATAACTACTGCTAATCCAATATTTGGACGCAAAATAACTGCATCTGGAACATACAAAGAGACATCATTATCCTTTAATGTGCGAACTCCTTCACCATATTTTTTCAACAAATTCTTTTTATAATTGTGATGAATAGAATCTAAATATCCAAATATTGCTCTTTGGCTAACATATATGGTATCAAGTTTATTATTTGAATCATAATAACAACTAGAATTTTTTTCTTGTGTTTCCGTTGTTTCCCATCTTGGCAACCATCTTCTGGAATAATGCGGGTCAATGATTTTTCTCAAATCATTCTCTTCTTCAAATATTTTCCCGGTTGATGTATCTCTACTTGCATGTGTCTTTGACATCCATCTGAGTTCCCTTTGCCTCACTTTTAACTATGCCAAAAACAATAAATTTTAAAAAAATAAAAAACATGCATATATACATAAAGATAATGTATGAAGAAAATTAGGGCTAAGATAAGGGTAAGAAACTGGAATGATTCCTCTCAGGAGTATTATGCCTTTCCAATACGACAGGTGGGAGACCAGACATTTTGTGTGGTGTTTTACTCTGATGATCCGCTTTTAATTACTGGTGTCGGTGCATGGTTGGTACATGACGTAAAGCCGGGAAAAATGGAAACTGTAGAATTAGAAATGTCGAGGTCACAAACACGAAAGGCAATTAAGTTTATTTTTTCATACTAATTCAATGTCAACAACTTTGGTGCTACCATTTGAATCGTTATACCATAATACAAGCTTGTTTTCAAAACGGGTAATACATTCCTCAATACAATTATGTGCAGTAGGGAAAGAGATTCCTTCCCCTGATTCTTTTTTCGCTTTTAAAATCAGTGCTTCAGTATAACGAGACACCGCACTTTTTTTATCTACTTTAATATCACATTCACACAATTGCATTATATTTCTCCTAATTACAATATTTCCTTTATATTTGTTCCTGCTAAATAAAAACCCCTCTCATCGGCTCTGAATCCGAATGAAGAGGTTTTATTGCCATAGGCTGTTACAAAGACATCGAGTTCATCAATATGATCTAGTGAGACTGTACCATATGCAGGGTGATATATATTGTTTCCTCTCATTTCCAATTCCCATGCTGTTAAGCGAGTTCCATATTCTCGAACAACCGCAAATACATTGTATTTATACCGAGCATCGGTTGATTTCCAATATGTTCCAATATTAGACATAGTATAGTTCCCTTTGCGGGAATCGTACTGTTTTCCCGAATGAAACACCTTCTGACTCCAAATATCGTTTTGTCTGCCGTATAGATATTTCTCGGATTATCTTGTACGCATATTTTGGGTCAATAGAATTTTTTTTACAATCTTTCAAAACCTTCATATGGTCTGTGACCAACCCCCAATCTTCTGGTATATCGGTAATCAATCCTTCCGGCGCAATAATATATCGTGCTGTTGATAATTTCAGCAAAGAATCATCATAAAATTTGCAGGACTTTTGCCGCTCTTTTTCAATCAGTTTCTTGTATTTTTTTATCTCACCGGTTTCTTTAATCAACTGTTTGTATGAATCTATATGTTCCCTAATTTCAGATGGATCGTTGCAGTCCCTTTTATAATCTGAAGCATCTTGTTTGGCTTCAACAATATAAACACGCGAACCATCGCACCCAACAGCATCAAATATGTATGATCCAACTTTCATTTCCAAAACAACATGGGGACAATCTAAGTATGTATATAGGAATTCTATTGCTTTCCATTTCAGAATTTGATGATTGTCAGTTTGCATATTTCCTCTTGTAGTATTCTTTATGTAAAGAATGTCTATACTGTTGTAATCTATATATATGTTCATCTGGTGAACAGATTTGCCAAATTCTTGATTTTGGTGTTCATTTGACGAACAGTTCTTTTCACCAAATGAACACGGATCATCTGTTCATATAGTGAACAGTAAGTATTTTACCAATTTGGCGACCAAGTTAGCATACTTAATGATAAGACAATTAGCGGGACTTCTTCCCTTTAGATACAGGTTTCATAATGCTTACTTTTTCTGAAATGTATAGGGTGGTCATTACCATGCAGGTGAGACCAAAAACTGAGATTATGATGGCAATAAATGAGTAGGCATATCTAAGTTTATTATATCCTTTGAGTTCAAGGTCAACACCCAAGAGACCATAGAATTTACCATTAAAAAACAATGGGCTATAGGCAGAAATTGAGTAGAGGTTGTAGTCAGGGTCGTATCCGGCGCGAGGTTCAACAAGCGGTCTTTGTTCATTGAAGGCAACTTGGAGATATTCAAACGGAGTAATATCAAACTTCGATCCGTATTGGTCTATTTCGGTAAATGTATCGTGACCAGCAACGACAAAATAAACACCATCTTCTTTAGGTGTAATTATGTATATGTATGAAACATAATCAGAAAAATATTTTTTAATTATCTGTAAGTGTTCTCTTGTGTGTAAATATTCCGTACTTGATTCAACCAGCATCTTTTCTTCTTCTGACATGTTGGGCTTTATTTCATCGATGATGGTTATAAGTATTTCAGGATGTATCGACATCACTTGACCGGAGTATTCTGCGATATTGTATATGTATTGTTGAATCCTCTGTTCTTCTCGCTCTACTGTAGAAGAGTAGACTAAATCATAAATTCCAAAAAATACAAGTCCTATTAACACCAGAGATGTGACAACAAACAGGCGATATAATTTTATACTCATACCATATCTTGTATATTTAATTAAAAATATGTTCAAACATTTGCAGTCTTATTTCAATTTCATTGCGAAGTAATGAATATGAATTAACTGTTTCATCCCAAGTGGTTTTATCTATTGATCTTCTTCCAATTGCTTTGCCGACATATTCATCAATAGTTAAATCACAAACCACCACCGAGAATGATTTTTTGGATATGATAATATAGGTATTCCATGCATTGCTGAATGGCTGGTGTATAACGTCGCCTACTTTTAATTCATTAAATAATATTTTCATACAATTAACTTGATATAAAAAAAGCACATCTTGCGATGTGCTTTCTGTTTTTTAGGACTTGAATGTCCAGTTAAAGATTATATCGATTGATTCATCTTTTGTGATTCCATAGAACGACCTATAGGCAAGCATGGTGCCTGTTCGCATGTTGGTGTCTGTAGAACCGGCAGGAATCAAACCCGCATCGCAGAACAATCCCGCTTCGGAAATAACCTTGCCGTTGTATGGATATCCCGCCTCTCCTCCGGGGAGTTTACAGGAAAAGGTTACCATGTTGTTCGCGGCAATAAGACCTGAAGTGGAAAGTGAAATGTGCGACTCAAGTGACCTTGTGCGATCAATAACCACAAACGGGAACGCATTGTCTACGTTATTGAGGTTTGTTTGCGATGTCGGAATATTGGTTCGTGGGTTTT
>CAZLSE010000002.1:38324-70485 GCA_964562055.1 uncultured Gammaproteobacteria bacterium | reverse complement strand
TACCTTCCTCCTACTAACAATGCGATAAGTGTCACCACGGGGTGAAGCCCTGTTGCCTTGTTCATAACTAGGGGAACCAAAATGTTGTTTTCAATTTGCTGAACAAGAACCGATATCCCAAGCGCCACACCTCCAAGTATCGGACTTTGTGAAACGCCAACCAAAATTGCCGGTATTGCAGCAATGGTTGGACCGATATTGGGCACAATCTCAAGCAGTCCTGCAATAAGTGCAAGCGGTAGTGCATAGTGAATACCCGACACCGAAAAGGCAATAAAAGAGAGTAGTCCCACCGAAAACATAAGCGTTAACTCGCCTATGAGCCAAGATCCAAGCCTCTGCTCTACCCTCTGCTCTATGCGTTCAAACGTTTCCAGCTGATCCTTGGTTATAAAGGGTTGAATGGTTTTTTTTAAAAAATGCTCATCAAGGGTAAAATAAACGCTAAAAAAGACTGTTGACATAAAAAAGAACACATTTCCCACTAATGTGCGCACGACTGACACCACCTGATTTGTTGCTGAGGGCAAAAAAGACGATGTGTCAAGGATATCTTGAATGGAAGGAAATGATTTGCCCAGCGTTTCAACTATTTGGGGAAAGTATTTTGCAAATAACGTAATTTCGTATATAAATACCGGAATGAAGGTGGATATGATTGTTATGAGAAATAGTGCGCACGCTCCGTATACCACAAATACCGCAACACCTCGCGGCAGTCTTTTTGATTGAAGATGTGATACGGGTTGTTTTGCTGCGCTCATAAAAATGAAAGCAATAAACAGTGAGAAAAAAAGATCTCTCATGTCTACCGCAACCTTTATGCCAATTAAGACACCAAGGGCAATAAGTCCCCACCTTAAAACCTGTTTTGGAGAGGGTAAACTTCGTTTTTCCATATCTAAATGATAGTTGTTTATTTATACTTTCGCAACAGAAACTGCCAAAACCGTTTTCGCCCCGGCCTTTTTTAATACTTTTGCACATTCTGCTAGCGTTGCTCCAGACGTGGCAATGTCATCTACCAAAATAACATTTGTGTCGATTTTGTTATACACAACAAATGCGCCTCTTATATTTGTTTGCCTTTGAAGGTCTTCTTTCATTTCAGATTGCGGCTTTGTATTTTTTATCCGTGCGAGAAGATGGTTTATTTGCATGTTGGTTTTTTTGTTAATAAGGTCGCATATGATTGATGCTTGATTAAAACCGCGCTGCCTCTCTTTTAGCGGATAAAGCGGAACCGGACAAAGAATTGGATCATAATACTTTTTCCACATCAACAGTGGTGCAAACACAGATTCATCTAAGTGAGAAAAAAGTGATGTCAGCAGTCTCCATTCTCCGTTATATTTGGCGCGATGAAGAAGACCCACGAGGGGTTCTTTATAAAAATAAAGACTTATTATCCCATCAAGACCGAGAGATCGAGCACAGTTTGGGTGAGTTAACCCACCAATTGACGCCTTGTTGCAACGAAGACAGTGCAAAGCGGGTCGTTGAAGATGGTTAATACAACCTCGACAAATATACCACCCCACATAGCCACAGCACACACAAAACGGAGGAAAAAAAAACGACAGCCACCCTAACTCCATATGAATAAATATAGGACTTTGATTCTGCCCTTGCAATTTTAAGTGCACATGTTTATTATTTGTGGATAAGTTATCCACATTTTATACACTAACTGATGCTGCCATCCGTTTGGAAAGAGTTTCTCGAACACTTTGACACTATTGGTGAAAAAAAATCAGTACTCCATTCACTATTAAGACAATCAACCCTCGCGTCACTCGGAGAAAATACTGCAAAAATTCAAACTCCCAACCCGGGCATGGCAACATATCTTGCCAGCAGAAAAACCGAGATTGAAGTGGCGCTATCTGCTTTTTTTAAAAGAGGAATTCGAGTTGAAATTGTAGCGAAGGAATCACCTCACAAAAAAGTAGATGCGCCGCTTCTTAGTTACTCGCCTCCAATAGAAGACCTGTTTGCGCGTGCTGGACTTAATCCCAAATTTACCTTTGACACATTTGCGGTTTCTCCTACCAACAACGTTGCGTTTGCCGCAGCGCAGGCCGTTTCAAACGACCCGGGCAGGTCGTATAATCCTCTCTTTTTTTACGGAGGGGTTGGCGTTGGAAAAACACATCTTGCGCAGGCGGCAGCAAAGGCCATACTACAAAAAAACAATTCGGCACGCGTGTTGTTTTGCCCCGGCGATCGCTTTACAAACGAGCTTATCGAGTCAATTCAAAACAAAACAACGCAGGCGTTTCGGAAAAAATACAGGTCGCTTAATCTGCTTATTATTGATGATATTCAATTTATAGCAGGCAAGCAAACCATCCAAGAGGAATTTTTCCACACCTTCAATACGATTGTTGGAGAGGGTGGACAATTAATTCTCACCTCAGACAGGCCTCCTCATGATATTAAAAACCTTGAAGATAGACTGCGATCGCGTTTTTCCGGTGGACTTATTGTAGATCTTCAACCTCCGGACTTCGAGCTAAGAACCGCCATCTTGCTCATAAAGGCAAAGGAGAAGAATATTTCAATTCAGATAGAGGCGGCAAAGGTTATTGCCGAGCAAATAGAAGACTCTCGCGCGCTTGAGGGCACACTGCTGTCTGTTTATGCAAGAACACTGGGCGCCAAGGAACAAATTGACCTTGATGTTGTGGATGGTTTTTTTAGAGGGTCCTCTACTCAGATACAGGTTAGGATAAGTCCTTCCGAAATTATTCGAGCGGTGTGTTCCTATTACAACATAAAACAATCGGTAATAAAAAGCTCTGCGCGATCAGACGCGGTAGCGTTTCCCCGCCAGGTTGTCATGTTTTTATTACGAAGAGAGCTAAAACTCAAATATGAGGAGATCGCATCCCTACTTAAGCGGAGGGATCATACTACGGTTCTTCACGGTTGTGAAAAAATTGCCGGGCTTTGCATGAGGGATACTGCCATAGCGGAACAGATTGATAGAATAACCAAATCTCTTAGCATATCCCCATAATACCCACACCAAATACACAAGGGATAATATCAGTTTATCTTGTCTTGAAAATGAGATCTGCGTTTTATACACTTATTCACACGGTCTAATACTACTAATTAATATATAACTAAATTATGAGAGGACAAATACAAAAAGACTTGTTGTTTGAAAACCTCTCGCATGCTTCAAAATTCACATCATCTCGTTTGGGGCAAGCATCCGGCCTACAGGGGGTGTATTGTGTATTTAAAAAGAATAGTTTAAGTATGTATTCAACAAACCTTAACACATCCTACGCCGTTTCACTCACTCTTGAATTTGATGGTGAAACCTCGTTTCTTATTGAGGCCACAAAGGTTGTAGAGTTTCTTTCTTATCTTGAGAACGGGGATGTGGATTTTAATATCGAGAAAGAGCGCATTGTTTTTTCACAAGCAAAAACAAAGGGAGCTTTCCCCTTTTTGGTAAGTAACGATTTTCCAACGCCCCCCGCCGTATCGCCTGACGGAGGTATTAGTATTGAGATGAAGATTTTTGACGGGATGGTGGAGAGGGTGTTATTTGCAGCATCGCGCGACCTATCGCGCCCAGTTTTAAGCGGAGTTCGTTTTGCCGAAAAAGATGGGGATATTGATGTGGTTGCTACCGATGGGTTTCGACTGTCGTTGTACACGTTAAAAAACGAGGCGGGCATTCCACCTATGCTTATTCCTGCAGAATTTATCTTAGATCTTCTCAGATCGTCTAAAGACAAGAAAAAAATAACAATTCACTTTCTACACGAGCAGAAGATGGTTGCATTTGTGGTAGAAAGAGAAACCTACTACAGCAGGCTGATTGACGGAGACTTCCCCCCTTATGAGCGGGTGATTCCGTCCGAGAAAAAAACAGAAATCATTATTAATCGAGATGAACTTATTCGAAAAATAAAAATAATATCTGTATTTGCGAGAGACCACTCCAGTATAGTGATATGCGAGTTTGAAAAAGGAGAGGTTACAATATATCCTAAAATTGACGGGGGGGTTGAAAACTCAACGAGTCTTGAGTGTGATGTTGACGGAGAGCCGATGCGCGTAGCATTTAATTTTAAATTTTTACTTGAGTTTTTAAACTCAATGCAAAAAGAGCATATTCAAATACAACTTCTTAGACCCGACGCACCAGTGGTGCTCAGACAGAAAGGAGAACAAAACTATACACACATCATAATGCCTATTCGCATTCAAGAGTAAAGAGAAAGCTCCCTTTTTACGAGTGAATCTGCTTGTGTATTTCCATCCCGAAGAGTGTGGGTAAATATAATCGATATTCCAACCTGACTAATAAGAGTCTTAATGCGCAACATAAGAGGCTTGAGGTGCTCTTGTCTAACCCGGTACATGCCATTAATCTGATTGACCAAAAGGAGTGAATCAAGCACAAATATACATGACTGTATTTTGTGATTTTTTGATAATGAGAGCAACTCCTCGAGAGCGTGAATGACACCCATATACTCCGCAACATTATTTGTTTGATTGCCTAAATAAAACGAGGCTTCTTTTACTAGTTTATTTTCATTATGAATAACAAACGCACAAGCAGCGGGTCCCGGATTATTGAGCGCTCCCCCGTCGGTGTGAACAGTAAGATTCATGTATTATTATAACTCACCCAGCTGTTCTTTTTTTTGTGTTTCTTCCTTGACGAGGTTTAAAAATCTTTCAGTTGAAGAAAGACGCCTGTGTCCAACAATTTTTGCGATATATTCAAGCGATGCCCCTGAAAGTATTTGTTGGGCAATAAATGTATTTCTCAAATCATTAACGGTTGCTTTTTGAATTTCTACCTCCCTAAAGCAGCGATTAATAATTTGCCTTATGTTTCGAATAAGAATAGATTTTCCACTTCTTGTAATAAAAAGGGGATCATTTTGTTTTCCCTCACCCCTTGCTTTTATATAATCTATTAGGGCTCGTTTTGCCGACTTATTAAGAGGGATGTTGCGTTCAGGTGTTTTTCCATACTGCTTAATATGAAGATGTCCGTCTTGAACATCGCCAAGTTGAAGCGATGCAAGTTCGCCGATCTTTATTCCTGTTTGCAGAAGAACCTCTATTAGTGCATATGTGCGTGCATCGTCTTTTGCAAAATCACGAAGTGCGTGGTATTCAAGCTTGCTCAAAATTCGTGGAGCAGTCTGTGTGTATTTTGGATGTGATACGTCAAGGGCTGGGTTCTGGTCAATTTTTTGTGAGTTTTTGAGGAAGCGGAAAAAAGTTCGGATAGAGTTAAGTTTTCGAGAGGCAGATTTTTTTGTATACCCATCCCTTATAAGTTTTGCTATAAACCCATCAATATCTTCTTTTTTAATTTCTCTAATATCATTTTTTTCGAGGCTCGTTATGTATCCAACAAATTGCTCCAGGTCTTTTTTATATGCTAATACAGTAAAGTTTGATTTATCCTGCGAGGTTAAGTGTTGGGAAAAATCCGTAATAAGAGCGCTAATGTTTGTGAATTCCATGACCCTATAATGTAACACGTACATGTAAAAAATGCAAGTGCACCTGTATGAAAGGATAAACTATGGGTGTATTAGTATTTTTCAAACACGATTCTTTCCTTCTCAACCCCACACACCTCAAGATATGTGCGGAGGGCCTCAACAACCGTACGCGAACCGCATAAATAGAATTCGGCAGCAGTATATACAGAAGCCTCTTTTATAGCATCAAAAACAGTATTTATTCTTCCGATTCGGGAATAATTCCGTAAATATGCGGGAATTATTTGAAGATCATTTTCCCGAGACAGACAGTACAGAAACTCAAACACCCCAAGCTGTTTTTTTAAGGCTCTTAATTCATCAAAAAAGCCGGTGTCCTGATGTGTTTGATCTCCCCAAAGCAGAAGCCAAGGCGAGGCGGGGGGAGTCTGTTGAGAGTGTAAAAAACTGCGCACAGGGGCAAATCCGGTTCCTGTGGTCATAAACACCTTAGGTAGGTCGTTGTCTTTCAGTAGGAACACACCCGCAGGCCCCATACACTCAACAACTGTTCCAATGGGAGAGTTTACCAAATGAGTCGATCCCACGCCCCCAGGTACAAATTTAACAAACAACTCTATTGTTTTACCGTTTAATGACGAACTGGCGATTGAGTAAAGTCTGCGAAGCGCTTTGTCTCCTTGTTTAATTAACACAACAATATACTGACCGGGCGCAAAAACAAGGGGGTCGCCCAACACAGAAAGCGAAATAAGATGTGTGTGGGTAGAAATTTGTTTAACGGATTGGATAAACGCGCTGAACGGTCGCATAGTTATAGTCGTGAACGATGAACAACCTCGACCTCCACAAGTTCACGTGGTCTTCCGTATTTTAAACGAGAAAGCTGAATTATAGCTTGAGCTAGTTTTTCATTTGCGCCCTTCTTATACTCCTTAAAGTCCTTAGTCATGTCGATAGAAAAGGGGGGAACGGGCTCATTGTCAACGATGGTTTTCATATATGCATGAAATCGCTCCACATTAATAAGATCTGATTCGCCAAACACCGGCTGATACTCTCTTTGAATATAAGAAGCGTCCGTCACTCCAACGCGGAATGAAATAAGCGAGCCCACATTACCAAAAACCGCATTTTTTACTTCTTCGTCCATCTGTCCGATAAACTGATTGGCTACCGTTAAATTAAGGTGATATTTACGAGCTTCAGAAAGGATTGTAGCAAAATCAGGGGTTGCAAAATTTTGAAACTCATCAACATAGAGAAAAAAATCACGGCGTTCGCTTTCAGGAATTTCTTGGCGACTCATGGCGGATATAAGAATACGCGGGATGAGAACAAGACCCAAAAAGCTTGAATTTTCTTCTCCCAGCTTTCCCTTTGAAAGATTCACCAGAAGTATCTTTCCTGTATCCATGATATTTCTAAAATCGAACGCCGATTTTGATTGGCCAATAATGTTACGCATTGTTTTATTAGTGACAAATCGTCCAAACTTCGAGACGATATAGTCTAAAACCTCCGATTTATGAAAGTCTGATGTTTGCGCTATTTGGTCTGTCCAGTATCTTCGCACGATTGGATCATTTACCTTAGGGAGAAGTTCTTGCACATACTTTTGGTCAGTTAGAACGCGCACAATCTCGATAAATGTTGCACCGGGCTCCGCCATAACGGTAAGCATTGCATTTCGCACAGCGTGTTCAAATCGAGGTCCGATAATACCCGTACGTTGTGGGTCGTATAGCTTATACATCAAATTAATTATCGAGGTTGTAATAAAATGTTTTTGCTCTTCGTTTTTTGCCTCCAACAGATTTAGGCCCATAGGTCGCTCTGTATCGGATGGGTCAAAATACACAACGTCTTCTGCCCGCTCGGGGGGAATGCGTCTAAGAATGTCATCTATAAGGTCTCCGTGCGGGTCCATAACACACACACCGTGTCCCGCCCGAATATCCTGAACAGCCATATCTTGAAGGAGTACCGACTTTCCCACACCCGTCTTTCCGATAATATATGCATGTCGCTGTCGATCTTTATGCGAAATACAAACGGGTCGTTTTACTCCACGATAATAACCAAACCCCATAAACGTTCCACCCTGTGTGGGGACTTCGGCGGCAACAGGCGCAGTTTTAGCCTTTAACCACTGAATATGGGGTGTTTCGACTGTTTTATTGGGAAAATGAAAAAGTGAGGCAAGCTCATCGGCAGTGAGAATGGAAACAGACTTATGCCAGGGTAGTTCAAAAACAGGGAAGAACTTATAAATAAAGTTAATCATAAAACCACCCTGAAAGAGTATTTTTGCTTTTTTTAGGGAATTTTGATCCGAATTAAACTGGGCGAGAGCAGATGAGATGTTTCTTGCGTGGAGCGAGGCAGTATCTTTGGTTTTTGAAGAAACCACATACCGTATTGTTGTTTCAAACCCGGAGCGCGAACTTTTTTCATCAATTTTTTCTAAAATTTTTGGGTCACTTTTAAAGGTGGCTTTTTCAGGATTGGCCTCATTTTTTTTCGTACTTGCCACGTAGGATTTGCCCTCCTTTTTCCACTTGCCATCTGCAGAACGAACCATAATTTGAATAATCGCCCCCTCTCCTTCGCCGATTTTAGAAAGGGCAGATGTGATGGCCGACAGAGGATCGGTTGGGATATCTTTATATGTTTTGAGCGGCATATATGCCGTCTCTTTCTGTACAAGAGCCCCGCTTACAACCTTGCCGTCTTCTGAAAAGATGTTAGGCTCTTCAACCTTGCGTATATCAGCCGCAGGATAATATCCATAAATTGTTTTTTCAACTAGATCCACTATCTTAGAGGGTGCAGATACATAAAACCGGATTTCAGAAAGAGTGCCAACAATCTCAAAGCAAACCAAATCATCAACATCCATAAAAGAGAAGAAACCGCCCTTTTTCAGAGAGCTTAACGAGGCGAACATTTGTTCTGCGGCATCAATCTTAACCTCGTTATCCTTTGATACGCGAACTTCAAGCGTTACCATCTCAAGGGAAAGCACCTCGCGCTTCTTGAGTCGAGAATAGAGAACTGCCGCATAAAAAAAGAGCATTGTGGCAATTCCCGCAAGCGTTGCGGCCAAAAGCGCAATTCCAAGAGTAACCAGGTTATCGGCAAGTGTTTGGAGTGAGGCTGGATCCATAAAAAAATTATATACTATATAGTATGACCGCACATAACATCTTTTTTTCTAAACTAGCAACAAAGAAAAACTCGTATTTTTTGCTTTTTATTACCTGTGTCATTGTTGTTTCTTTTAACCTTATCTCATCTCAATCATATCCAACACTAATGTATGACGTATTACGGGACAGGGAGCACAGTTTGGTTTTGTATATAAAAAAAATATGGGGAACCCCCCTATACCGACAAGAAATGAGGGCGCTTCAAGAAGAAAATAGAGAAAGCGTATTATATCAAATGAGGGTTGAAGAAGACGAGCGCAATAAAATATTAAAATCGCTTGAAAAAGTGACCGAAAAATACCCCTATGCACCAGAACCCTACTACAACCTTTCGCTTCTCTATAAAAATCAGGGCAACACAACTAAGGCCGACGAATATCTTCGCAAAGCACAACAAATTGACCCCCTACTTAAATGAGGCATGATCTTTATCTTGACCTTTATAGCACAGAAGAAGAGCACTGGTGGCATAGAGCAAAACGCTCGATTGTTAAAGAAATAATCAAACACTATTCGCCTTGTAAAAATCCAATAATTCTCGACGTTGGATGTGGTACCGGGAAAAATATTGAATCACTTAAAGATTTGGGTCGTGTTGTCGGTGTCGATATTTCAAAAGACGCAATTGATTTTTGTAAGAAAAGAGGAATTAGAACTGTGGTGTTGGGAAGCGTGGAAAAACTACCCCTTTCAGAAAATAAAATTGACATTGTTACTGCGCTCGATGTGATAGAACACGTTGATGAAGCGAAGAGTTTGTCTGAAATAGTTCGCGTGTTAAAACCGGACGGAATATTTATCTGCATGGTGCCCGCACATATGTGGCTGTGGTCAGGATGGGATGTGGTGTTGCATCATAAAAAAAGATACAACAAAAATGAAATTGTGAATGCAATTGAAAAGTCGGGCATGAGCGTAATAAAACATTCATATGTATATTCCTTTTTGGTTATACCGGTATTAATTATTAGAAACATAAAACGTTTGTTTCAAAAAAAAGGGAAAGTTTATACTTCGGATTTTAATTTAACAAACAACACGATTAACACACTATTATACTTTTTAGCGCGACTTGAACATCTTCTTATAAAAAGGTATCATGTCCCATTTGGAACAAGCGTTTTATGCGTAGCAAAAAAAAATCCAGTCCCAAGCTAAGTGTAATAATCCCCGTATACAACGAGGAAATACGCGTAGTGAACATATATACACTCCACAAAGTATTACATAAAAAAAAATATATTAAAGAGTATGTTGTCGTGAACGATGGTAGCACAGACTCAACGCTTGCGCAGCTGAGAACGATTCAGAGAAAAACAGGCATTTCTATTGTGTCTTACAAAAAAAACAGAGGAAAGGGTTATGCAATAAAACGGGGAATTGAAAAGTCAAAAGGCACACACATTGTAATCATAGATGTAGATCTTTCAACAGACATGCGAGCAATTGAAGACATTGTCCCGCTACTTGACACACACAATGTCATCATTGGCACCAGAAAAAATCCCAAAGCTCATCTTGTTGAGCGGCAACCAATGATGCGAGAGCTCATGGGAAAAGTTTTTACTTTTATTTCCCAAATAATTACCGGCGTTAACGTAAGTGATTTTACCTGCGGATTTAAGTGTTACGAAGCGTCACTTGCAAAAACAATTGCGAAAAAACAAAAAATATTTCGATGGGCTTTTGACAACGAATATCTTTTTTTAGCATACAAAAATGGTGCAAAAATCGTTGAGATTCCCGTCACGTGGAAGAATGATAAAAAAACAAAGGTTCGTTTTCCTCACGATGTTATCTCCTCATTTATTGATGTAGTTCGTATTCGAATAGTTGACCTGATAGGGGGTTACCGCTCATAACCGATTTATTTCAGGAGACATAATGTATAAGAAGTATTTTCAAATAATGGTTTGCCACATCGATCTTTTATAAGTGTCGGAAGATATTCATCACTCCGAATAAGATATTGTTTTTGATACGGACCGATTATAAGGGTATCACCCGGTATACACCGTTGAATTGGAAAAAAAACGCGATCTACATAAACCGGCATTTCGGCAACAAGGAGCGTTTCATCATAACAAATACGACGGTGAAGAGGGTTATTTTTAAAATAGCTCGCCACCTCTTCTTGATCTTTGCGGTTAAAAAAATGAATAAACAAAGGGCCCGCATTTTTACTCATTTTTGCATGAATTGACTCTACCTGAGAATTGGTAAAAAACAAACCTCGAATGGAATACGGAGATAATATGGCAGCACTCATAAACAGAAGAAATACGAGAATTTGCAATGTGTGTTTCATTTTTCCGACCAACGAAGTCAACAGAATAAATCCCAAAATAATCGAAGGCCATGCATGTCTAAAAAAGCCGGTAGACGATAGGACAATAAACCATCCAAAATAAAGTATGAAAAAAGTACCCACAAGAAAATACAGCACATTTTTTTTATTTTGGGTAATTGACGTTACAAGAAGTGGGGATGCAAACAAAACAATTCCGCCGTATATGCCAACACTGTTCCAGACTAAAATCTTTGTTAACATAAAACGAAAAGGGAATGGGTTTTCGATAAACTGCACCACGCCACTTCCGCAACATTTCATAGTGAGATAGAGATCTTTATTTATCGCCATATATCCACTCAACCCAAAAAGAGTATAGAGTGTAAAAGATCGGTAGAGTTCAAATAGGACAATTGGTATACAAAAACCCAACAAAAAAATCACCACACCTTTAACAAGCGGGTGTCGTTTTTCTGACGCTATCAAAGACTTTACAAAATAAATTAAAACGGGAAAAATTCCAATGAAATAAATATTTTTAGTCAATACAGAGAAACTAATCAATAGGCCGGAGAGCAAAAAAACAAACAATCGTTTAGAGCTGACCAATAACACATACCCGCCAAGAAGATATAAAAGGGCGAGATGTTCGCTAAATGCTTCAAAGGCCCAATTAAGAAAAAGTTGCGGATAAAACCATATCCATAGTTGGAATAAAACAAGTGAAAATAACCCTCCCAAACGGAACGCAGTATACATCAGCAAAGGAATAAGAGCGGCAAGTGCTGCAAGCGAAATAATTCTGTTTTGCCATTCTCCAAATCCGAACAAAAAATAGACAACAGCTTGCGGGACAATAAAACCCGGCCCCACCGTTACACCTGCTGGAAAATACGAGAAACCCGATCTGTCCTGCACAGAAAACCGACCGTGAATACTTGGATGTGGTCCGGGGTTATTGCTGTCTGCAATTGTATTTGTGTATGATGCATATATCCCTTTTTCGGCAAGATTACGGGCCACACCCAAATACCATCCACTATCATGTTCAATGCCCACGTTTTGTGTTTGTGCAAACACCACAAACCGGGAGATGTAGAAGATGGACGTGATGAGAATATAAACAAATATCAGTCGTCGGCTCTTCATTTTGAGGTAAGTATACATTACTTATATACGTGGTATTATGAAGGAATGAAGCAGGCGCATGTGTATATTAAGGGGGATGTGATAGGTGTGGGATTTCGTGCGTGGACAACAATTCAAGCAAAACAGCTGGGGGTGTGTGGGTGGGTTAGAAACATGTTTCACAGACCAGAGCTTTTTGGGCCAGGCGGAGGAGTTGAGGCGCTATTTCAAGGTGAGGATGCGCGCGTTGAAGAGATGATTGAGGTAGTAAAAACAGGATCTCCGGTCAGTCGAGTGGATGATGTTGAGGTGTATATACAAAAACCCAAAGAAACGTTTGCGCGATTTGAAATCCGTACATAATTGTGGACCCAAGGGGATTTGAACCCCTAGTCTCTTCCATGCCATGGAAGCGCGATAGCCGTTACGCCATGGGCCCTCGTATCAGGACATTTAATTATAAAACACAATTCGCACAAATCCACAAAAGAACTCTTTTTTATCATCCGATAAAGTAACCCTGAACAAACAATGAAAGCAGTGCAATCTGCAGAATTGCAAACACAAACACAACAATCTTTTTTATTAAACTATTTGAAATGTGTCCAAGAAATAAAAACAAAGAGAGGGAAAAGAGGGCGTAGCGAGGAATTGAGGAGAATGTGCCAGTAAGAGTGGGTAAAACGATATTAATAAATGAGAACACATTTATTCCAATTAGGCTCCATCTTTTTGCAGTTGTCCATAGTTTTTTTAAATCAAGGGCAAGTGCTCCCAATACGAAGGTGAAAAACACCATTTCAAGCAGTGAAATATACCAGCGAAAATCGTGTGCGGCAGTAAACAGTATTTTTATATATCGAAAATAAACCTGTGGAAGCAGGATAATGGATGTGGATCTGTTTGCTCCAAATGCGGGCTGGGCATTTAGAAAAAACAAAGGATCTCCAACTGTTACCCAAAGATATATGCAATATACAAGGAGTCCAACAACAGGAGACAGAATAACAAATACATGTGTGCGAATAACGTTGGCAAATGACCTCCAACTGAACGATTGTGTGTTTTGTAAAAACGAAAAAGCAATCGGAACTATAAGAAACACCCCCATGAGACGAGTGGCAGATGCAAGCGCTGCAATAATCGCCGCGTATCCATACCACCTTTTCTCAATTGAATAAAGCGTCAAAATTACCAGCATAAAAAATAGGCCCTCAGTATAAATAGATCCGAAAAAAAAGGATGTGGGAAATGCAAGAATAAACAAGATAGTCCACATCACCGCGTTTTTCTGTTTTGGATTCCATAAAGCCAGGAGCTTGTGCAAATATATCAATCCAACAAGGAAGGATATGTGGGAAATAATAAGTCCCGACACAAGGGCATTACGGGTAATGATATTTATGAGCGCCATAAGGAGAGGGTAGAGCGGAAAGTAGGCTTGTTCGTACTGTGAGTAGCCCTGTTGAGAGATGAGAATATAGTGAAGGCCATCAAAATTAGCAAAGGAAGAGATTAAGCTTGGGAGCTTAAAGTCGGTAAGTATTTCCCTATAGGGGAAAAAACCCAAATAAGGAATTGTGTGTTGTGCAATATACGCAACAATAAAAAGAACGTTTCTCCAAATGAGGAAAAGAAGTAAAATCATGTACTGATTTTATCATTCCCACTCCATTGTTGCGGGTGGTTTGGTGGTGATATCATAGACAACACGAGATACGCCACGCACCTCATTAACGATCCGAGTTGAAATTTTTTGAAGGACATCATAAGGTAAATCCACCCAATCCGCAGACATACGATCTTTTGTCGACACTACACGAAGCGCGATCACGTCGCCGAAAAATCTTCCATCTCCTTTTACCGCAGTGCTTTGGGAGTTGGTCAGTATTGTCCAACACTGAAATACTTTTTCATACCACCCCACCTTTTTCATTTCATCAACGAGCACTGCATCTGCAAGTACCTGCTTTTTGAGTCGATCTTCGGTAACTTCTCCTAAAATACGAACAGCATGACCGGGGCCAGGGAAAGGCTGTTGATATACAACGTCTTTTGGTAGTTTTAGGAGTTCTCCGATTTGTCTCACCTGGTCAGTATAAAAATACTTCAAGGGTTCCAGCAACTTGAGTTTCATATTCTTTGGAAGACCGCCAACATTGTGATGGCTTTTAATATGGGCAGCATTTTTTGTCCCCTTTGAGTGAATAAAGTCTGCATATGTTGTGCCCTGCATCAGGAATGTCGCATTTTTGTGTTTTAACACCTCTTGTTCAAACAGTTTTACGTAAAGACCGCCAATAATTTTCCGTTTTTTTTCGGGATCGGTTACTCCCTTTAATACACTTAGAAATTCTTTTTTTGCATGAATAATCTTTACCTTTATGCCCAATACTTTTGGAAAGTCACTTCGAATTCTGGCAATTGTGTCGGCCCGCATTAATCCACTATCAATATAAACGGGAATAAATTTTTTGCCGATCGCACGCGCTACAAGTGCGCCCGCTACCGCACTGTCTGTTCCTCCTGAAAAAGCGCCAATAACATTTGCATTACCAACCTTTTGTCTAATTTGTGCAACAATCTCCTCAATGTTTATTTTTTTTGGCACAAGGGAGACTTTGCAGATGCGGGTGGCAAAGTTTTCAAAAAGCAAAGATCCCTGTTCTGTGTGAGATGATTCAGGGTGAAACTGAACACCATATATTTGTTTTTTTATGTGGCGAGCCGCGGCAAATGGAACGGTGTGAGTCGATGCTGTAGCAACAAATCCTTTTGGCATTTTGACTACAGTATCTCCGTGTGATTCCCACACAGTTGACTTTTCTGGAAATCCATAAAATAAATCATCAAATGAGTTAACGCGCAAATCTGCTGGGCCATACTCACTTTTTACTAGATTTACCTGACCGCCTAACATATGGGATGTGAGTTGCCAACCATAACAAATTCCCAAAATCGGAATATCAAGATTAAAAATTGACCTATCTATTGACGGAGCCCCTTTTTCATATACTGAGTTTGGACCGCCTGAAAAAATAATTCCGTGCGGCAATTTTAACTTGATGGTATGAAGTGCATTTTCCGGTTCGATAATAGTGTTATCTATGCCCAGATCTGTAAGTCGACGACCAATAAGGTGGCATGTTTGTGATCCAAAATCAATGATATACATCATAAGTGCTAGTTATTGATAACTTTTTCCTGCATTGGTAACTAATATATCATGTGGATGACTTTCTTTAAGTGATGCTTGTGTAAGGCGAAGAAATCGAGCCGTTTTTTGTAATTCTTTAATTGTCCGGGAGCCTGTATAGTACATGCCCGATTTAACGCCCCCAACTGCCTGTTCGATTATATCTTTTACAGTTCCCTTTACGGGAACAAGCCCCTCAACTCCCTCTGCTACAAGCACACGATCTGAGTACGACTTTCCATGAAACTCATCACCTGACTTTATTTTTGCTCCTTGTTTCATGGCTCCGACCGATCCCATACCTCGATATGACTTAAACAAGTACTCTTTTTTCTCTATGATTAATATATTCTTGAAGCGTAACGGTACATCTTCCTTTTTGAGAAGAACCTTTTCACCAGGGGACTCTTCACAGCTTGCAAAAAAACTTCCCATCATAACAGATGAAGCGCCAGCTGCAAGTGCTTTTACCATATCGCCTGAATACGTGATGCCGCCGTCTGCAATAACAGGAACTCCCGACTTATTTGCTATAGGTTGTATTTCCATAAGGGCAGTAATTTGAGGTACGCCCATTCCAGAGACGATGCGGGTTGTGCAAATTGCACCAGGTCCCATACCCACACGAAGAGCATCTGCTCCTGCATGTATTAATGCTTTTGCACCTTCTTTTGTGGCAATGTTTCCGCCAATAACCTGAAGGGATGGGTACTCATTTTTTAGGCTTTGTATTGCCCTAATAATTGGTAATGCATATCCATGTGCAGAGTCTACAACGATCGCATCTACTCCAGCTTTTTGAAGAAGTCTCACACGTTCCTCATACTTTTCAGCACCGACAGCAGCACCTACCAGAAGCCCCATTTTTTTAACAGCAGACACTTCGTCCGCCTGCTTACTGGGTGAAAGGTTTCGATGTATGACACCAAAGCCCCCTAAGCGGGCAAGCGCAGTTGCGAGCGAGCTTTCGGTTACTGTGTCCATTGGGGCCGATACAAAAGGGAGTTGAATTTGAATTTTTTTTGTGAGGTTTGTGATGAGTGAAATCGAATCTCGTTTGAAATCACTATATCCTGGATAGAGAAGCACATCGTCGAATGTGAGGCCGTCCATAAATTTCATAAGAATGAGACAGAATGTGAATTGGTAATAATGCTTTGAACTTCATCCATCGTTATGGCGCCATGATCGACAAGCAGTTGAAGTTCTTTTCTCACATCGGTTTCGAGAAATTCTGGTCCATCTGAATTTACTGTTAACACTACGCCGGCACGTTTGAGTGCTTGAATTCGTTCGGAAAGTTCTTCCCATCCCGACACAACCCCCGTAAGAATATTTGATGTGGGACAAAGCTCAAGCGGAATGCGGTGTCTTGCTAGATATGAAACGAGTTTCGGATCGTTTGTCGACTTAATACCGTGTCCTATTCTATTGGGTTTAAGCTTTCGTACCACATCCCAAACTTCTTCACTATCAGTAAATTCTCCCGTATGGAATGTGGTTTTTAGTCCATTTTTGTGAGCGAGTTTAAAAGCCGAAATAAATGAATCTATGGAAAACTGAGTTGGACTTGGTCCAGAAACATCAATGCCCACAATGCCAAACGCAGAAAACTCTATTGCCTTACGAACAATAATCTCGTGCTGTTCAGGGCTAAACTGTCGATCGGTTTCAAATAATATGCCTGCCTTTATCGGATATTCAAGGGTCGCTCGCTTTAGACCCATAACCGCACCTAAAATAATCTTGTCCAAGTCATGCTCTCCATTCCGGTTACGAAACATAGGATTAAACCGCAGCTCAATACGTGTTAGACCGCTCTTTCGATAGGCGCCAGCTATTGCGGTGTGAACGCACTCCTCAACCGCAAAGGGAGACGACTGAATGGTATGGGTAATGTTAAACGGTGAGCGTTTAGACTCTCCAGCTTGCTTTCCAATTTTTTTTAAATATTGTTTATGACCGGTTTTGCGAGAAACACGTATTTGCTTAATGAATGAGTGGTAGTCTTTTTCTGGTAGTTTCAATCCCTGTTTGTGGGCAAGCTCCCATAAAAATCCTGGACTTGTAGTAGCACCAAGATGCACATGAAGATCTGCTAAATTACAAAAAAACCCGCGCAATCGGCGGGGTGTTTTTGAAAGAGATGCTTTTTCGAGTCTTTCCATATTCAATGATAGCATCAATTTTTTTAAATGCAATAACTATTGAGGAAAAGTTGATTTTAGATTATAATAGCAATCCAATGGACAAAAGAACGCTTGTTCCGCTAAAGCAGGAATACGAAAACGACCCAAGAACATTGGGGGTTGTAAGAGCATTTACTCCAGCGCTTCTTGGACTCGCTCAGAGAGAAACGTTTGTTAGGCGAGCCGCTTTTCAAATACAGGCAACTGACGAAATAAATACAATTCCAGAGATTGACAAAGGAAGAGTAACATTTCTCAGTCAAATACTTGGTAGAGTATATGCTGAATTTGAAACGCTCCACGAAGATACTAAAATTGCAGAATTTATTCAAAACAATTTTGGTTTAGCTCGTGAAATGTTAATTTCAGCACAGCCTGGATCAAACCAAGAATATCTCGCGCTCACAGTACTTGAGGCGATGTCCGCACTCAATAAAGGAAACTACGGGATTGGAGCGATATATATTATTAAAGAGGGAGACAAAGAATATATTATTTCTGGTCAAAATTCACTCTTTACCGATGCTTACCCACACTCACATGCCGAACATAATAGCATGAAGCATGTGGTTGATCTAAGTAGGGGAGATATACGAAACATAGAAAATGTTATAGCAGTGAGATCCCGCACCGACGGTAAGACAGACCTTCATTCAGAAATTGCTACATCGCTTGAACCATGTCCCATGTGCATGCTTGGAATGCTCAACCATGAGGGGCAAACAGGTAAAGATTTTAAGAAAGTTATTATTGGCGCAAAAGACGACGGATGCGCTTTTTGGCTTGAAAATCCTCTTAAGAAACTTCCCCCCGTGTGGAGAAACATCTTAAAGGTAACAGGACTTAAGATTGATCTTGCAGATTTTACAGGGGACAAAAAAAAGCGAAGTACTCTCATAAATAAAGCTCTAAATTTCCTATGGCGTCATTTAGCTAAAAATAATGGAACCGAAGTGATTAACGAATTTGATAACCCTGAAATAGACATAAAGTTTAAGGACCTCATGTTTAGAGTTTTTCTTGATACGAGAAATGACATTGACAGTGCAATTCAAGCAGGAGAAAGAAAAGCAGTTGATTTAAGTCAAGCCGCAGGATTTATTCGGGACAACTTTCCCTTCACTCAAGAATCTCAGAAAGAAGAATAGACATTTTTTTACTTGCCCTATTTGCTTCTTCTACAACCTCCTTATGACTATGTTTTACAAAGGCTAAGTTAGTTACAAACGCAAGTCCCAAAACACGAACTCCATACGCTCTTGCTACAAGTGTCTCAGGTACCATGCTCATTCCAACCACATCCCCTCCTAAAAAACGCAGTGCCATTTTATCTGCGGGAGTTTCGTAGTTGGGGCCATGATAATACACATAGGTACCCTCATGAAATGGAATCGAGTTGTCGCTACAAACCTGAACCGCTTTTTTTCGAAGCTCTATGTCATACACCTCCGATACATCAATAAATTGTGGACCCTTAAGCGGATTATCAAGTGCAAGAAAAAGCGTTATCATATCAGAAAGCACAACAAAATCACCCACCTTATATTTTTCATTAAGTGCTCCACAGGCTGCAGTAAGTATGAGTGATTTCATTCCCATTTTTGCGAATACTCGATATGGTAGAGTTGCCTGGTGAGCTGTATATCCTTCATACATGTGGATGCGACCAGACATACATGCAACGCGTTTTTTTCCAATTGTGCCGACGACGAGTTTTCCCTCATGACCTGGAACTGTCGCTGAGACACCAAACAAGGTGGAAAAGGGAATAGATTTCTCCACCGCCATATCACCAAGTGTCTTATTCCACCCGGACCCAAGAACCATTACGGTTTCAGGAAACTGAGTTGCACTTTTTTTAAGTATTGAAAATGATTTTTCTTCTGTAAACATACTCATTATTTAAGATAATGATTAACAAAGTGAGCGGGAAGCTTGATTTTTTTTAGTTGTTCCTTAGTGTGGTTGATATCTTTTCCTTCTTTTTGGTGATTGTTTTGAAACGCTTCAACTGTCTCTCGTACGTCATAAGGAAACACGATCCACCTATCTGTTTCTTTTATAGAAAAATCTGGCATAAGTTTTGTCCAGGGTTTAGTATAGGGCGATGCGGTAATAATTGTATGTGCGCCCAACTCTTTAAGATATGAGGTGCCCCGAATAAATGTTTTTCCCGTATCTGAGACATCATCGACAATAAGAATTGTTTTATTTTGTAAATCGCCACCAACATGGAACGTGATGTCTGACAGATCCCCCTGTTTCATGTCTTTATAACTTGAAATGGTAAAGGATACCACAGGTAAATGGAGAAAATCAGACATCATATGTGCAATGGTAAAACCACCCCGCGCGATGGCAACAATAAGATCTACCTTCAGACCTGCGCGGTGTATTTTTTGTGATAGTGCATGAGTGTCCTTGTGTAGTTGTTTCCAGGTAATACTGTAGTATTTCATCTTATTTTTTAATAATTATAAAACACTCTTCAAGCCGTTTTGTTTTGTGTTTTTCAAGTATTACCTCAACGTCTCGTATTTGCGATTTGTGTTCTTTAATTGCGGCAATTTTTTTATTAAGCACCGACATAATATCAACTCGTTTTGAAATTTCTTTTTGTTTTTTGCCAGGCGGGAAGTAGACGAAATAGGTTTGTTCCTCTCCTCGTTGTTCTTCGTCAAGGCAAAAATAATGAAGTTCTTTTACGTACTCCCTTTTATAAAATACGAAAGTTGTAATCATTGATATTGCGATATGATCAAGGTGTCCGGATATTCCATTATTTTCATAGGTAATAAACAACTCAGGGCGGTACTTGTCTGCAAGAGCCGTTATTTTGTCTGCAATAGTATGATAGTTATTATTGTTAAGTTCACCGTCAATAAAATCGAGAAAAAAAACATCTGCAACTCCAAGATGTGCGGATGCCTTTCTTAGCTCTTTTTCTCTCTTTGTGGAAAGTTTATGGTCGGTGCCAGAGTGATCTTCTCCCGCTTCTCCTCGTGTGGCACAAATACAATATACGGTATGAGACCGTGATAAAAGGGCAATCGTGCCTCCAGGACCAAATGACTCATCATCAGGATGGGCAAAGATTGCAAAAGCTACTGGTTTTTTCATATGTGTCGGGATGGCCGGACTTGCTCAACTCGCAGTTTGCGAAACCCAACTTTACGATGATGAGCAATTACTGCGAGTTAGTCCCGCAAAGCGGGAAACCGCACAGAAACGTAAACTAATAAGGTTTTAAAAACTTGTCGGGATGGCCGGACTTGAACCGGCGACCTTGCGCACCCCATGCGCACGTTCTAGCCATCTGAACTACATCCCGATATCGGCCATCATTATACCAGTAATTTTTGTCGGTAACCCCATGCACTTTTGAGCCTATATAGGGCTATGTGTGAAGCTGTAATGGTATAATTAACTGTATGAAATCAATTAAACGACCAACTTGGGATGCCTACTTTATGCACCTTGCCCACATTGTGTCAACCCGCTCAAACTGTATTCGAAGAGCGGTTGGTGCCGTTATTGTTCAGGATAGGCGTGTTATTACGACGGGGTATAATGGCACCCCATCAGGAGTAACCGACTGCGATCACGGAGGATGTAAACGCTGTCTCGATAGGGAAAACGAGGTTATACAACCTAAAGAGCGAAAAGACAGATGTATTTGTGTCTGCGCTGAACAAAACGCTATTTTTCAATCAGCACTTCATGGAATATCTACAAAAGATGCCTCAATTTATGTCACCGTTCTACCATGTCCAACATGTACACGAGCCATAATTAACTCCGGAATACGCGAAGTGGTTTATGACGTGTTTGATGAGGGAGATGATGATATCCGAGTCGACCTCTTTAAACAAGCGGGAATTACCGTACGCATTTTTAATCATAAGTAAGCCTTTTATATATGTTGAGAAGATTTATACTGTTAGTGCTTCTTGTTGTGGTTGCATTTTGTGCGCTTCCTGTTGATGCCCGGCAAAACAATAAATTTGGTATATCGCTTCTTCAACCATCATCAAACGATATAGAAGAGGCAGCTCGCTTAGTAAACGGCAATGGGGGGGAGTGGGGATATGTGACACTGGTTATTCAGGAAGATGATAGAAATGTTCAGAAATGGCAAGATATTTTTGAGCAGCTTCGCATAAAAAAGCTCATACCCATAATGCGCATTGCGACACGGCCTGAGGGAGAGGGTTGGAGACGTCCCCAACCAGAGGAAGCTGACGAGTGGGTAGAGTTTTTTGAAAAATTAAACTGGGTGATAGGGGATAGATATGTGGTACTTTTTAACGAACCAAATCATGCAGCTGAGTGGGGAGGGGAGGTTGACCCTCGTCACTATTACGATGTGGCGTATGCATTCGCAAAAAATTTAAAGGAAAAAAATAATGACTATGTAGTTATGTTGGCCGGACTTGATGGAGCGGCTCCTCAGTACGGCACGCAATATTATGATAATCTTCAGTTTATCCGTGAAATGTGTGAAAAAGGGTGTAATGAACTTTTTAATCATATTGAGGCATGGTCCACACATGCATATCCCAATCCAGGCTTTGCTGGTTCGGTGTGGGATTCTGGAAAGCGTTCGATTCGAGGCTATAACGAAGAACTGTCAACACTTGCAAACATTGGAATCACAAAAAAGTTGCCCGTTTTTATTACTGAAACTGGCTGGAATACCGACAAAGTATCACCCAGTGTTGTGGCGAATAATATGAAGACAGCTTTTAACGAGGTTTGGTTACCCGACGATCGTATTCGGGCAGTTACGCCGTTTGTTTTTAAGTATCTCTCACCCCCATTTTTAGGATTTTCATGGAAAAGCGATCAGGGAGATTCTGAGCAGCTTATTACGATTGCGGAAATGAAAAAAATAAAAGGAGAGCCACTACAATATGAAAGGGGCGATCTCACATTTTCACTCCCCAGCAAGCTTCTAGTTGACTCAACATATCACATGACATTTCATATAAAAAATACCGGTCAAACAGTGTGGGATTCTCAAGATGGATATGTGTATGCACTCGAACATATTGGCGAACAGGGCATATCTGCGCTTCTGCCCGAAATCCATCAGGTGCGACCATTTGAAGAAGAGCAAATTGATCTCTATATTAAGACTGTTTCAAAGCCCCAAAAATATACGATACGACTACTTCTTATGAAGGGAGAACAGATAATCCTATCATCTGACTTTCAACACGGGCAACTAGAACCATTACCTACGCTTACTCTTCGCACATCGCTTTTCCCCAAATTTACATCTGACGGAAATGATTTTGAGGTGCAGTTATTCAACGAGCGAGAAGAACTCATTTATAAAAAGAAAGGGTTACACATGCGAAAAGGAGTTCTTACAGTTGAAACTATAACTAATGTTATCCCAGGGGATACATATAGAGTTGTGCTCGTTGGCTATCCCTATATACCTAGGCAGGAGATTATTACGCTCCAAAAAGGTGAGAATGAAATAAAGGTTAAACGCATGTTTCCGTTTGATGCAGACGGCGATGGAGCCTGGACACTGAATGATATTGGAGCAGCGCTAAAAAATCCATCATTTCTGATCCGTTTTATTCCCTGGAACCAGCTGTGAATACAAAAATTCTACGCGTTCTGCAAGCAATGCGTCGTCTGCCTTGGTAAGAAAACTTCCAATGCCCAATATATCTGGTTTGTGTGATAAATTGAGAATTGTTGGAAGAGTATCTTTATTTACTGCCCCATCGATAAGAATTTCTCCCGAAAACCCCCTATTTCTCAATTGTTCAATTTTATGTAACATATTTGGAATAAATGGTTGTCCCTGAAATCCAGGTATAACTGTCATTATTTGGATACTTGAAAGAGTGTTGATGAGGGATTGTTCTACTGACTCAACCGTGTCTTCAGGGTTTAACACCAATCCAAACTTCATTTGCGGGTAGGTGGTTGCAAGCAGTTTATAGCTGGGGAAAACGGATGCATGAATTAACACCACACCTAGGTTTGATTTTGATAGGCTTTGCAATTGGCTTATGTGCTGTAGAGGATCTGCCACCATAAGATGAAAATCGTACTGAAGATGGTTTGGAAAGTTTGAGTATTCCTTAATAAAGTCCACAACCTGAATTGTTACATTTGGCACGAATTTTCCATCAGCAATATCCACTTGGAATCGAGAGTAGTAGTGCGAAAGTCTCTGAATATTGGTTACACATGTATCGATAGATGTTTCCAGAGGCGCCGGAACAACAATCATATTATCCTTTTTTAGTCTGATTTTTAATACTTTCAATTACTCGTTGCACCTCATCATCCGATGCAAGATAGTAGTGTTTTATTGGTTTTAGCTGATCGTCAAACTCATATACCAACGGGATGCAGTAGGGAATGTTTACCTTCATTATTTCCTGTTCTGATAGGTTATCTATATATTTTATAATTGCGCGAAGTGAGTTGTGATGTCCTGAAATAATAATTTTTTTACCTGAACGGATAACTGGCTCGATTTCTTTTTGCCAGTATGGAACTGATCTGTTGTAGGTATCTTTTAAACATTCACTCGAAGGAAGAATGGACTGATCAATACCTACATAACGAACATCTTTTGATGGGTGACGCTCGTCATTCAACTTTAAGGAAGGAGGTGGCACGTCATAGCTTCGTCTCCAGAGAGTGACTTGCTCTTCTCCAAATTTTTGTACTGTTTCTGCTTTGTTGAGGCCTTGGAGTGCTCCGTAATGACGTTCATTTAATTGCCATGCCTTTATAACAGGAATCCAATCAAGGTCCATCGCATCAAGAACGGTATACAACGTTTTAATTCCTCTTTTTAAATAAGAGGTAAATCCAATATCAAATGTATAGCCCAGATCTTTGAGTTTTTTTCCGTATGTATACGTTTCTGTTATACCTGAAGGATCAATATCAATGTCGGTCCACCCAGTAAAGCGAGTTGGCCAAACTGATAACCCGTGACGAACAATGACGGCTTTGTACATAAAAAAGCGTATAACGTGTAACGTGCAATGTGTAATGTTGCGCGTTGTGAGCTATACGTTACACGAACTACGGTAGATTATAATCTATATCACACAGCATGAAAAGATTGTTTCATACTAAAATTGCACCTGTTTCACGGATTAAGGGGGGAGGAGCGTCGTTTATGAAACGGGGTGAGTTTTCTCGCAGTTACGCAGTCGTATTTCTCTCATTGTTTTTGGTTATCGTTGTTACAGTTTTAATAACTCGGTTATTTTATCTTACGGTTACAAAAGGTGGATATTACACACGCCTGTCAGAGTCTAATAGGGTTCGGGAGGTTTATATAGAGCCACAGTACGGGACAATACGCGACAGAAAAGGAATGGTATTGGTAGAAAATAGAGAGACTTCAGTAGCCACTCAGAATGAATATATTCGGTCGGTGCGAAAATACACATATCCCGAAGAAACCGCCCATCTTATCGGTTACCGGCAGATTGCCAACCCCGACGACATGAATAATGACAATTGTCAACGCAAATTGGTACTGGGGGAGAAGGTCGGGAAAAAAGGCGTTCAAGAAGTGTTTGACTGCGAATTAAGAGGAAAACCGGGAAAAAAATTAATCGAAATGAATGCACGCGGTGAAGTGGAAGGTGTCATTGCAGTAGTTCCTCCATTAGCGGGCAAAGATATTCAACTTGCTATCGATTTGGAGCTTCAAATCATAGCATATAAAGCATTAAGCGGAAGAAAAGGTGCGGTAATAGCCACAAAACCATCAACAGGAGAACTGCTCGTTTTTACATCATCACCATCTTTTAATTCAGAATTATTTGAAACCGGAGATAAAGATGTTGAGAACTACTTTAAAGACAAAGATAAGCCTATGCTTAACAGAATAACAGAAGCAGTATATCCTCCAGGGTCGGTCTTTAAGCCGGTAGTTGCGGCCGGAGGGCTGCAGGACAATGTTATTACACCAAGCGAAATAGTCCAGGATAATGGATTTATTAAAGCGGGCCCTCTTACATTTGGCAATTGGTATTATCTCCAATACGGTAAAACCGACGGAATGGTTGATGTGGTAAAAGCACTGCAACGTTCGAACGATATTTATTTCTATAAACTTGGAGAGAAAATGGGTCCTGACAAAATTCGCATATGGGCTGAAAAATTTGGTATGGGTAATCCTGTGCCATTTGAATTTATGCAGGTTGACGGCATTCTTCCTTCGCCATTTTGGAAAAGCGAATTTTTGAAAGAGAAATGGTACTTGGGAGATACCTATAATTACTCTATTGGACAAGGGTATCTGCTTACAACTCCCCTTCAAGTGCATTATGCAAACAGTGTTTTTGCTACTAATGGACAACTTTGTAGTCCTCACTTAGTAAAAGGAAGTAAGGCACAGTGTAAAAGGGTGTCAGTCTCTAACTCAACATTAGAAACAGTTCGAAAAGGAATGGAAGCTGCATGTGCTCCGGGAGGCACGGGGTGGCCACTTTTTGAGTTTAAGGTGCGAAACCTTACCGAAATTCAGAAAACACTACAAGAAGTATCAGATGACAAAAAGGCATCAACTGAAGCAGCGCTGAGCAAAAATCCTCAATATCAAATACCGATTACAACCGGATGTAAAACTGGAACGGCGGAGTCTCATGCGAGATCTGGTATTCCGCACGCATGGTTTACTGTATTTGCACCTTTTGACAATCCTGAAATAATGGTAACAGTACTTCTGGAAGAAGCGGGACAAGGATCAGATATTGCCGGACCTGTTGCGAAAGAGGTGCTCACTGCATATTTTGAACGAGTACAATAGCTAACAGACATGATATATCCTGCAAATGTACTTATTACTAATTATTGTAATCAAAGCTGTCCGTTTTGTTTTGCAAGTCGCGAAATGAGTTCTCCCACACTTGATAGAGAAATGTCAGTTCATGATTTTAAAGTTAGTCTTAATAAAATAAAACGGAGCGGCTACTTTACGGCGATTAAGTTTTTGGGTGGCGAACCAACACTACACTCACAGCTATTTGAAATGCTTGATTTAGCGGTGGAAAATAAGCTTCGGGCACAGATATTTACAAACGGAGTAATGGGGCAAGACAGAGTAAGTAAGTTAATGAAATATGGAAGAACGATCGGATACACATTTAACTGTGTTACTCCGGGTTTTCAACATAATGCCGCACTTCGGAAAAACGTATTCAGCAACATGAGAAAGCTGGGAGAGAAAAGCGATATCACAACATCAGTCACCATTGATCCCTACTTTAAAAGCGACACATTTATATCTACAGTTGTGGATATTCTTCCTGCACTCCATTCAATTCGCATAGGTTTTTCAAATCCCATCGCAGGTCAGAAAAATTGGTATACATTTTCAGATTTCCCAAAAATGGGAGCAATACTTGTTGACTTTATTCGTCAATCTAGAAGCAACGGATTCAGTGGACAGTTTACATTAAATTGTGGATTTACCCGATGCATGTTCACAGACGAAGAGTTTGGATTTGTAAAAAAACATATTCCTCATATCGGATGGAGTTGTTTTGGGAAGGAGAGCAGTATGGATATTGCGGTTGATCTTACTACCTTTCATTGTTTTCCCTTATCGGAGCATCAACGAATCGACCTAAAAAAAACGAGTTACAAAGCTGCAAATTCCCAAATGATTCGGGAGAGAATGAAACTTTGGAATAAATTAAAAAAAGAAGTATGTCTCACATGTCCCTTTTACGGATATGGAGGAGACAAGTGTCCCGGACCATGTCTTGCCTTTGCAATGAATGAAAAAGCAGCATATTGACACGCACACATATTTCAACTATTATCAAACTATGAAAAAGGTTAACGGAAAAACATTTGGCTACACCGCTCCACGAGTACTTTCTCGAAGAAAGATACGTGTTTCGTTGAACGGCAAGAGAAATGATCCTGAGTTTGAGGTGTTGCTTGCACTATCGAAAATGTGACTAACTTTTTATTTCTATATAACCTCCGCTTAAGAGTGACTTGATAAATTGACGCACATCTTCAGTAATGTTTTTCTGAGGGGTTTTAGGATGACTTTTTATGATTGACTTTACAATTGAATTAATAGATATTTCTCTCCTTTTTTCAATCAGAGTTACTATATCTCGACCAACGAGATTGATAGTTGCCACTTCTTCCGTTTTATGATTGCGTAAGAAGAACATATTGCCAGACCAAAACGTTTCAACGTGACTTGGCATTCGCACCTTTTTATTCTGAAGCAAGAATCCATTCCACACCATCCTTTGTCGGGTATTGTTAGTAATATCTGTTTGTATTTTGTTGAGTTTTTTTACTCTATGTGAATTAAAAAAATCTCGAATTTTTCTTATCCATGAACGTAAATCCGGAGAAACAATATACAGTGTTTTGTCGGTAACACCCGCCTCTTTGAAAGAGGTTTGTCGAAGTCGGCACATGTTACATAGACCGCAGTGAAATGGATACTGCCGCGCACAACTCCAGGTTCTATGAAGAGGTATTTTGTGTTTGACTCCAATTTGTATTGAGGTTTCCTTTGTATAATAAAAATTGCTTTTTTTTTCAACAGGGCCAGTTATCTGCCATGTCCAATCCCCCAATATGAGGCATATATATAGATTGAGAGATCTGAGCACAGTAAGCGTAGATTCACGGCTATATTTATTATCATTAGGAACGATACCAAAAAATACATTACATATAGAAATGCCTTTTGCTTGAAGCGTTAATCCATATTCGTATGCCGAAAAAAAGTATCGCGCAAGTCGAGTTGGATATTCTTGTAGATATATATTTTTAGATTGAGCACTGGTGATTCGAGCATTTGCAAGCACAATTCTCCAATTATGAATAAGAATAGGGAGATTTTCTTTACCAGTAAGGCTAAAGTCTGAATTTGACGGTATTCGCTTTACCGGCATAACAAGATCGGGAAATTTTCGTCTAAAGAAGTTATAGAAAAAACCTACCGCCGCATCTTCTCCAGGTATAAACCTACTACTTGTTATTGGATTTGTAAAAAAAATAGGATAGACACGCAGTCTATATTTAAAAAGAAGATGAAACCAGAGCATTATAGAGTCAAGTCCACCCGAAACGACCAAGATGACCGAATCGCCTACCTTTGGCAGAGAGAAAACATAGCCTCGGTTTTTAAGGAAGATTGCATTTAAATCCCTCAGTATATTGGCATTTTCAAAACTGTTGCGAAAAAACACAGTCTTTAATTTATTTTTTACCATATTGACATGTCTTCTGCGATGGGGTACAGTATAGGTGTAGATGCGAAAGTTTGCAAGAATACAACATATGTCAAAGCAATCGAGCAAGGTAAAAACAAAAAAAAGCCAGCGAAATGCATATGTTGTACCCTCTTTTTCGATAAGTAAGATAAAAAAACCGGTTGCCCTCATGGATTATTAACATAACGCCTCTCCCGCTACTCTTGACAAAAGTAAATGTGAATAGAATATAATCAATCTAGGATGAGTAAAAAAAATGTATTCTTTCTTGTTTTGGTTGTAATATTGTTTGGAATCCTTATTTTTGAGCTCTATATCATTTTTGGAAAAAAACAATCCACATCTCCTAAAGAAATTACCGAACAATCGGTGGTCGAGAATAATTTAAGTAATTTATATACAAAAGTTCCTGAAACTCAGGTTCAAAACATTATGCGGGGATACACACGACAGGTTGAGTCGTTAAAACCGCTTCTACGCAGTGGAGTACTGAAGGAGCTTAAGGTTACAGAAGTCTATAAAAGTGTAATAATTCAAAACGGGAGGACGAACACGGAACGCAAACTGGTAGACGGCACAACTGTAAAAGCCAATTATTTAATTTCGTTTGCTTCAATGTCGGAAGAGGGGAAAAAGGAGCATGGATATTTGTTTTCAGACAAAGACTTAAACCTGATTGAGACCTATGTCATGCAGGGAGAAGAGGAAATTGAAATTTCTCTTGATCAAATAGAGCCTGGAGACTTCGTAAGTATAAGCATGACAACAAACGTGCTGTTACGCCCGGAAAACTCTCTTGTAAGACTTAAGATTGTGAAACTTCTGTAAGTAATTTCACCACTTTACTGGCATCTTCACGGTCTCTATAGAGAGTGAAACACACATTCTTATTACTATTTACAAAGCGTGACACTGCCCTAATCTGATTCGGGGTAACGTTGTCATCTATCCAAATGTTTGAAAGTAAAGCTGAAGTAAGGCGTTCTGCCGAAATTGAATTTATCTTAAACTGAGTATTTTTATGAATAAAAAAAATTCGGTTAAGTTGAGTACCGCGTGAACTTTTTTGAATTCGCGCAGAAATTTTTTCAATATGCGGACTTGAATAGGCAAAGTATGTGTGGTTTATATTTCGGATTAGTAAACAGTCATCAGTTATAGGGATAAATGTGTTTTTCGACATCATGAGAGTTGTTGATTTTCCACTTCCTTCTCTCCCTGCAAAAGCAACAACTCCTTGTGGGGTTGTAACCGCTGAAGCGTGGAGAAGAAAACCGTCTTTGCTAAGTAGACGAATAAGGATTATTTTAAAAAGTTCCGCAAGCTGATAATGGCTAACAAAATAATAGGTATAAAAAGATCTTGAAGTGCGCTTCGTGAAATATGAGGAAAATCCAGACCCCCTTTTATAAATATAAGGAAGACCTTTTGTGTCTTTAACATATACAATAAAATCCGCAGTTTTATTTGGTTGAGGTATTACAAAAGAAGCAAAATGGTGTGCAATTATGTTGCTAAAATGTTCCACCTTATCCTCACGATCGGTTTTTTCTAATATGACAGCTATCACAAAATCACCCATCGATAAAAAGATATGTTGAGCGGATGTCATATCATTTTGTTTTGCTTCAACATCTCAATTGTTTTTTGCACGTCATGTAATGCTGTTTTTTGGTCGACCTCATATTTTTTTGAAAGTAGTTTTGCTACGGTTCGAGACGGTACTCCCAATTTTGTTTTTTTATAAATGAATTCTGCAGTTTCGTTTAATGTGTATAGAGAAGAATTTTCAATATCAAAACCTATAAGTTTATCGTCAATTTTTTGAAAAATGATATTTTTATTTATTTTTGGTTTATTTTTCATAACGTCATTATACAAGTTTGGTTATTGTATACTACCGGTATATGAAAAATAAGTCGAAAGTCGAAAGTCGAAAACCGAAAGCACAATTTTTAACTCTCCACAAAATAATTGCCTTAGGTAAGAAAAATATTCTCCTTCTCATCGTGATTGCTTGTGTGGGGTTTGTGGGGCTAGTGAGTGTATATCGGATTTTTTTTCAAAAACCAACCTATGTGTATGTGAGAGTAAAAGTTGGACAAGGTTATTGGTGGGCGAGTACCCAAAAACCAAGTTTGTGGTATGTAAAAGCAATACAAGAAGCTCAGGAAGAGAAAAACCTGAAAGGAGAACCAATAGCAAAAATTTTACGGGTTGCCTATTACCCCTGGTATGGATCAAATTCGTTTGATATTTATGTTACGCTCCAATTGAAGGTTACGCAAACAGGTAAAAAGGGAACCTATTCCTTTAAAAGAGAAACAATTGCAGTTAGTGCACCTATAGATCTTGAGTTTCCCAACGTACAATTTTCAGGAACAATTACCGCTTTAAGTGAAAAGCCATTTAAACAAAATTATCAAGAAAAAATGGTATATCTAACAAAAAAATACGTTTATCCATGGGAGTACGATGCGATTCAAGTCGGAGACTACTTTACTGATGGGAATGATCATGTTCTGGAAATTATTGACAAAGCTAAAGGCCAGACCAGTGAGGTGCTTGTAAACGAGCTCGGAAAACTACTTCCCTATGAGACAGAGACGTACCAGTATATTCACCTCAAGGTAAAAATGAGATTGCGACATCAAAACGATCAATTGCTGTACGGAGAAGAAATTGTCGTATCGCCGGGTAGAGTACTTGGGTTTATCACAAACAACTTCACGTTTAATGACTATGTCATCTCCAAAATTGAATAAACGATTGTACAGAAATAAATTCCAAATGCGTTCGGAGGGGATAAGCATGTATCCACTCCTTCATCCCGGCGATGTAATTGAGTTTGAAAAGTGTAATGCTAACCAGGTAGCAATAAACGACATAGTTCTGTTATATTCTCAAGAAAAATTTATCACACACAGAGTTATTTATCACACGAATAATGTACTAGTTACCCGCGGCGACAATAATCCAACAGAAGATATCGGCATTGGCAAAGAACACATCATCGGAAGAGCTGTTCGATTTAAGCGAAAGGGAAAATGGTATTTAATCGATGAGGTGTATTCAAATCAGTCCCTTGCCTATATAAAAGAGATAGCGCAGGTGTCACGATACCTGCAAATAAAACAAATACCCCATGTATATATAAAAGGTTTGGTTGCATCTTTAAAGTTTCTTAAACGATTTCCCCAGCGTATTTATAGTGACATTGACCTCTTAATACAAAGGCGAGATATGTATAGAGTTAACGATGCGTTTCTTACGCTTTCCTATCGTCGCTATGATGATAGGTGGTTAAGTATGTTTTCACCCGCCCCTCTTGACAAGCGTTATGAGGTTGATTTTATTAAGAAGGTGGGAAGTATTCCAGTTGTATTTGATGTACACCTT
>CAZLSE010000002.1:14679-38307 GCA_964562055.1 uncultured Gammaproteobacteria bacterium | reverse complement strand
AAGATGAGTGGAATGGATTTGTTATATCGAGACAGTCTTCGAGCGGAGCTCGGAAGCCATTTTATGAAAGAAGCAAAAAGCCTTACAATCTTAGGACAAAAAATACCTGTCTGTTCTGCTCCCGACCAGGTACTTTACCTACTTCTTCATATATTTCACAATAATTTTACAGACAGTATACGTTTTCAACTTGTCGATCGAGTAATTAGGGGGACTATGCAAGCAGATAATTGGAAGCGTTTCCATAACACAGTTGCCCGTTTTCAACTTAAAGGATATATATATCCGTCACTTCGCATTCTTGTTCAGTATTTTAATACGCCCATTCCACGATCAATTTTGAAAAAGCTAAAACCCAAACACATACTTGCCCGCATGGTCTCTCAGTATGTAATACATAAAACCAACATTTTTCGATCACCAACACGCATTAAAGGAGGGATAATACGTTTTGGACTGAGCATCCTGCTTTCTCCCGAACCAATGTATCGAAAAATCCTTATCCTTTTTCATCCTAAAACGCTGCTCTCTGTTGTATGGCTTGCGGTCAAAAAGCTCCAAACAATGTTGTTTAGGAGAAAAATAGAGAGGAGCCTCTAAATGGCAGACAAATAGCGTCAGGATAATCTCTGAAGTTTTAATAACGTTATAAACGTTACGAACTACAGTGCTCTAGTTTGTATACTTATATACGCATATATGGTAAAAGAAAGTGGCATAAAGGTAGATCAAGAGAACTCGATTCTTGCATCTCGGGTAAAACGTACGCGAGATTTTATAAGCATGTTTACTCGCAATCCGAAATCTATTCCTTCGGCGCTTCAGGATATTCTCTATCCCAAATCGCTGCTTCGAGAAGAATCACTATTTCCGTATGGTGGGACCAATGCGGCACAAACTACCGAGGATGCGGCAATAGCGCTTTGCTATGTCTTACAAACGAACATTATGCATCACAATATGACACCTGTACCCACTAACCTCTCCAGAGTGGTTAAAACATTTATTCCAAGGGATATCATTACAAAAAAAGACTTAGTGCTATGGCGACTTGGCCAACTTACTGGTCTCCCGTCACTCTCAACGCCTGATACATCTGCAACTGTTTCTTTTTCTGATCCAAAAGATACTGCCGTATTTCTCGTTGCAAGCGAACTAACAAGGAAGGAAAAAGGAGTAAGTAGAACTATTTTTCTTGAACCGAAATCGAAAGAATGGGATGAGACACAGCATCTTGTGCAAAAAGTGAATAAGTACATGCCCCCAGAAAGACACCTCTCTCTTAAACCGCTCCAAGAGGCTCCATGGATGAATAAGAATGAAAAGGGAGAAGATGATGCTCTGCATGGGCTTATTCACAATATCGAAAACATCGCAAAGAAAGATAAATTAAGAAAACAAAAACAGGCAAGGTATGATAGGCGAAAGGGGGAGGATGGCATATCAGTAAACTCGCTAGCGAATATATTAAGAGAATCAAATCAACACGCCGTTTTTGATCCTCACACACTTACGTACGACATGGATGAGCATTATAAACCGTTACCAAAGATAAAACAAAAACACAGTGAATTTTATGGAGAAGAAAAAGTACCCTATCAAAAAGCCGTTCCTTTTTTATCATTTTTATTACGCAAATCCAACGGCGACCCACAAAAAGTTGCGCGGTGGTATAAATCGAATGGAAAATATGAATGGGTATTTGGGAATGTTGAAAAAGCACTTTTTACTACTATCGAAAGCGCAACAAATAAAGAACGTGCAAAACGTTTTTCTGATGCGCTTGCGGATGATATTCTCGAAGGTGATATATATTTTAGAAAATTAAGACAAACTATTAAACTTGAATATCTCAAAATAAGAGGGAAGCAAAACAGAAAGGCGGGACTAAGTGAACTTGATAACCTCCCCATAACAAGTATTGTCGGTAAAATGGTAATTTTGCACAATCTGGAAACTCTTGCGGTAGAAATTGGTGAACGAATACGCACAAGACGGAATGCATTTCGAACAGAAGGATCCGACAGGGATGACTTTGACCTTGAAGCAAAAGAAAAAGAACTACGGTCGCAAGGACTAAATGTCCTTTATAACGAACCAATTCACGCTGAGGAGCTTAATATTCGTCCAAGTAAAGAATACGTTCAGGAAGCATCCGATCTGCTTGATTTGGTTGAGCCGGCAAGAGATGATGGTGATGGATATACTGCCACCCCACAAAGTCTATATCAAAAGCGTAGTCCCGAGTCGCTATTAAAACTCCTTGTGTACGCAACTATAGAACGTAACACTCACCATGCCGATATACAAGATCCTTGGGTTGGACGAAAAGTACCTGTACACGAATTAATCAAACTTATTGACGGAGAAAAAGTGAAAGATAAAGAATATGAGCCGTATGTATCAAAATTTATAGATCCAAAACAACCTGATATTCGATTTTTAACCTCAGATACTAGAACTGGAATTTCTGCACCGGTTACATTTGGGCATTCAACTCGCTCTAACGGAGTTGATATACGCTACTTTGGACATCTTGTCGGTTCGCTTGATACTATTGAAGGAGAAAATAGAGTGGCTAAATAATACATATTGAATATATATAGGTTATTTAGTATTGAAAATAGTTATATAATTTAATATACTACAGGCTGTATGGCAGTATCTTTAAGAGAGCAACTAACAACTACCAACAGAGGTAAAGTTCCCACACGAGACCCAGACAGAACCACTGGAGTGAGTGTTGAAAAGAGGCTTATATCACCGGCAAAAAGATCATTAGAACACATATCTGGGGGCGAAGCTGCTTTCAGAAGTGTCTTAATGGGGGCAATGATTGGTGCTCCTATAACGGACAGTAAGGCTGTTGATGGTGCAATTACGGCTCTTGATAATGGCACAGCAGCACTTCATGAGCGAGCTGTTAGTACATTTTCAGCAACACTTGAGCAGGCGGCAAATACAGTATCTCCTGAGTTTATGCTTGAGCAAGTAACCCAAGTCGTACAGACATACGAACAAAAGCACGACGAAGCGTGGGTAAACACTCCAGAAGAGACAGTACGAAGAGCAGCGGAAGCCCGGGGATACAATCCTAATGAGATAACTGGCGGTCGTTCCGAAATACTTCTTCGTGATTTGGAAAAAATAAGATTACAACTTGAAGCAGGTGAAAAAGTTACTGCGTTTGAAATACTCGAGACATTTATCTTTCAATCTCTTGGGCGGTATGAAGATATTGCATCCGGCGATGTTGTTGCTGTCTGGAAAGATGGAGAGAAAGAGTATCCATCCAAACAAGATGCATGGGAGGATGTACTAAGCTCGCAAACCCTCCTTAATGTGATGAATGAAACCCTTGCAACGCTTGCAGGATCACAGGCAGCCCCATCAGACCCAGCAGCTCCACCAACAACACAAGAACCAACAGACGATATAACCAGTCCAACGGAAGCTCCATCCGCCCCTACAGATAATCCAGAACCGACTGCAACACCAGATATTGCAACACCTGAGCCCGTGCCCACAGTACAGCAAAATCTGGATATTTCAAACGAAGCAGATCAAATCACGGTTATTGAACAAACCACACAAAGCGACAAGTATGTGTATGTAAATGAAACAACCATTACACCACCTGAAGGCGTAACCCTAGAGGGAGGAAGAAGTGTGTTTTTGGATAATGCAAATATTCAGCGAGAAGTAATTCGTGGACAAGGTCTTGCACTCGGCTACACAAGTGTACATGTTCGCAGTGATGAGCTTGTAAACACGGTAACCACATTTAATCAGGCTGGCACAAGCATATATATTCCTGCTATTTCAGTTGACGGTCAGACTTTTTATTCTTCTTCAACATCCAAAGCTTATTTTGATGTAGAAATTCCTGAGGGTACAAAACCAAAGTATGAGGCGGTATTACTCCCTCCAAACACAAATCCAGAAAGTGTTACAGTGCGTTTTCAGGGTGAAGCGGAAATACTTGAAGTTACTGACAATGTGGGTAATCAGTGGGTGTGGGACTTCCGGAAAGGCGAGTTTGTGTCCATGATTGATAGGCCTGCAACCGCCGAAATGCGAGCAGCTTTACCCGACTATGTAGCGGCATATGCGCGCACTGCGCAGCCTGGTCAAGAGGAGTTATTTAAAACCCCAGAGGTCGTAATAGATAGGCTTGAGGAAACTGCAAGTGTAGCAAAAGATGGTACCGCTTTTAAAGCACTTATTGATCCACAAACAGGTACAATTTTATTTTTAAAGACGCAAAATCAAGAAACGGGGGAATGGGAGTGGAAGCCTATTACAGGTATAAAGAACTTGGGCGAGATTGCATCAATAGTATTTGGAAGTGAAAATAGAATAACCTCAAACTTTTTTGAAGAGTTAAATGGCGCAACCATCGGCGTGTCTCCCGATTGGATTCGGCAATACGGTTGGAGTTCAATCGACTCTGAACTAGAAACTCTTAAAAAAGGAGGAATTAATCCAGAGAACATTATTCTTAGCGGGGCATTAATGGGACATCAGGCACCTGACTGGCTGATCCAGGAGAATGAAACACCAGATAAACTTGAACATTTTATTATTCAGTACATCACTGATTTAGTAAGTTACGGCAAGAAAAATGGAATATCGACGTTTACCATTGTAAACGAGCCTTATTTTAGCACTCCCTCTAGAGGGGTAATCAGACCTGACTTCTTTCACGAAAAATTAGGCGATAAATATTATGAGATTGCATTTAGTGCTGCAAGAAATGCGTATCCAGAGGGAACTTTTATATTAAATGATGATGGCAATCATTATGATCTATTTTTACCAGATGGAAGGATAAACGTAGAGAGTCAGGCATTTGCAACGTATAAAATTGCAAAGCAATTAAAAGACGTAAAGGTAAATGGAAAGCCAGTTTTAAATGCGGTGGGTTTTCAGATGCATATAATAGATATGGACTGGGTCAAGGGAGGATTACCTAATAAAGAAAGTATTCGTCAAACCCTACAGGCTTATAATGATCTGGGGTATGAAATTCATGTCACAGAATTTGATTATGCGATGCACAATTTTGAAGGCTCGCCTGATGAGAAAATTAAAAGACAAGCAGAGGTCTATTATGAGCTTATGCAAATTTTATTAGATCTAAACGTAAAAAATATAACGTTTTGGGGCATGGATGATACCGGGAATAATACTTGGTACTATGATATGGGTATAAATAATGCAAAGCCAACAATGTTTGAAGGTGGTAAGCCAAAATTAAATTATTTTGCAGCCTTAAAAGCTCTATCAGAATATATTTTGAGGTAATAATTCACGATGTGAGCTAATGAAAGTAATCCGCTTACCTGAAAAAAAATAAAATAAGGAACAAGTTGTATATAATATCTTCCCCAATCAAGCGCTAAATAAATAAGCATTATTGATAATAAAATAATAAACAAATACAACACAGATCTTTTTTTCAGATAGGTTGAATATAATCCAACAAGGAACAAAAAAAAATTTACTTTTTGAATTAAGGGATACTTTGTTGTATCAAAGTTAAAAAATATATATTGATTATGATATGTGGTGCCTCCTGAAAAGTAGAAATTATCAAACACTTTTTTAAGTCGATGGATTCCATTATTCAACTTGTCTTCGGGATATTCAACTAGTTGGTCATGCAAGCTATTTTTTCGATAGCTATAAAATTTAGTAAGGGAGTAAAAAGGCGAACTACCTTTTGGTGATATATTTATTATGTTGAAAACAATATTTATTGACAGCAATACAATAAGTATCTCAGTTAATAAGAATATAAACAATGTACTTCTTTGGCTTTTAATTAAGTAGTAAATATAAATTATACTGAACTGAACAAGTAAAATTATTCCAGTTAACTTTGTCGAAAGGGCTATAGACGACGAAAGACAAAATATAAATAAATATAGATAATATCTAGGCGGTTTCTTTTTTAGAAACGGAGAATTTTTTATATCGATTAAGCAAATTAATGAATATGTTCCTACTAAATATGCACATATATAAATTAGTTCGCTGTAAACTGTTAACGTGTTTTGTAAGATTAATTTATTCGAGGAAAGCAGAAAAGGTAAAAGCAGGCTTAATGACATATTATTGGTTAGACGTACAAGAACGATAAAAAAAAGCATAACAAATATCGTCAAAACAATACTATTAGCATGTCTTAAATAATAGATTAATTCAACAAACTTTTTACCGTAGTCACCTAATTCTTTCATATAGTAGCTCCTTCCTCCAATCATGTCAGTTTTTAATTCATAAGGACAATGCTTGATTTGCCTTATACTCATTTCATATAGAATATAACTATCCTTTTTATCACATAATCCATTTTCAATCAAAAAAGATATGTATGGAGGTTTGTCGACAAATAAATCCTTAAAAAAATACCTTATATATATAAGAAATCCATAATAGTAGTGTGCAAAGTGGGGGCTAATGAACATTTCATCTGCTGACCATGCAGGATGTTTTAGGTCCGAACGAATTAGTAGATCGAAATAATAGCTACCAGTAGTCCAATAATATTCATCATAATACGATATAGGAAGACTTTCTATTAAATGTAGATTGTTGGAATATGAATACAGCCCCAACAAGACTGTTATTAATAATATAAATAGGTAATGAAAATACTTTTTCTGAAATTTAACCACATGAAAGAATTTCTTTAGCAAATTTTTTAATATTTTTAATACCTCTATTAGATATTCTCGTGCAATTTTTGAAACCTTCCTTTATTATATAGTTTCTATAATCTACATCCCTACTTAACAATGTCATTGCCGAAAGAATAAATTTAGTATTTAGTGGATTTACCTGAAATGTAGATTTAGAAAACAACTCCTTAAGTGAAGAGTTGCTACTTGTTATTGCAGGACACCCAAAATAATTTGCCTCGTATACGGGAATTCCAAAACCTTCATATAAGGGAAGATACATTAAAAATAAAGTATATTTATATAATTCGATCTTGAATGAATTATTCACATATCCAAGTATTTTAACTTTTTTAGTTAGCCTATGTTTATCAATGGCCCGATATATTGATTTATATTTCCATCCTTCTTTCCCAACTATATATAATAAAATATCGCGGTTATTGTTATCTTTTATAAACTCTGCGTAGGAGTTAATAATAGTTTCAATATTCTTTCTTGGCTCGAGGGTACTTACCGTTAATATATATTTTTGTTTAGTTAGTTTTTTTTCTTTTTTTATGTTCCATCTATTTTGTGTATATTTTGGTGGAATCATGATCGTCCTAATTTTATTAGGATTAATATTAAACAACATAATTAAGTCTTTCTTAGTATTTTCAGATGGACAAATGATATATCTTGCTTTTTTTAAGGCAAAAGGGAGGACTAGTTTAGTATAAAGAACTCTTAGTAATGGGTGTGTTTTGGGAAATATAAATGTTGATAAGTCGTATACGAATAATATTTCTGGGGAAGGAAGTGGCACCATATGAGGCGTACTTGAAACGTTGAACATCCAGCTAAATTTTGTTTTTAGTCTAAATGGCAGTGTTAAATGCCACAAATAAGTTTTTGCAACAGGGAATGGATTTGAAATAACGCTCTGATTGACATGTAGTTTATCTATTAGTCCATCTTTAAGATGTTTATCTACAATGACCGAGATTAAAAACTTATCCTTATATAACTTTACAAACTCGGAGATAAAACCGTAGCTGTAATACCCTATGCCTGTAGGTTGATTTGCAAAGCATCCAAGAATAAACGCAATATGTGGCCTTATCTTTTTCATAATGTGAAAATTAAGACTATGATGGACTATAAAAAGTTATCTAACCGAAATATTTTATTATGGAAAATATAAATATTAAATCTTGAACATTATATAATTAAATGTAAACTCAAGTTGTTTTAAAATATATGTTTTATTGAAAATTAATGTATTTCAAGTTTATAAGAAGCCTCAGTAGTAGAATTAAAAGTTTGATACGATTCTATAAAAACATTTCTGTAAGTGTACTAATAGGTCTGATTGCGTCATTTACATTGACTACTATTTTTACCTTTCCATTACTACTCAACTTAAAGAATTTTAATGATGGAAGTGAAGACTATTTATTTTTTGATTGGCTTACGCAATATAACTGCAGATCCATTCTAAATGGAGATATTTTCAATCAAACAAAATACTATGCCACAAATCAACTATATCCTTTTTTGAATAATTTAGTTTATATCGATCCAATATTATTACCTTCCACTGTGCTTTTTTGTCCTCTATATATTATCACGGGTGACAATATATTTAGCTTAAATACTATGCTATTTATTGCCACAATGTTAAATTATATATCCTTCTATTATGTTTCAAGGAAATTGTTGAAACATAAAAGCTCATCAATATTAGGGGCTGTTATTTATGCTTTTTCACCTGTATCACTAGCTAGACTTGGTGGACATGTTGAACACGTTCAACGCTTTATGATACCGCTTATTATATATTTTGGATACTTATATATTGAAAAACCCTCAATACTAAGTCTTGTTAAATTTATTGTAGTACTCTATTTAGGATTTCTCACTAATTTGCAATTATCTATATTTAGTTTAGTTTTTTTGTGCATAGCTTATATTTATCTTCTTATTAGAAAATATAAGGAAAAAAAGCTGACTACTTGGATGCAGAAGTTATTACTATATTTTCCAATACTTATTATTTTGCTAATTCCTCTATGTTTGTTATATTTTCCCTACTTTACCGAAGATTCATTTGCTAACTTCAATATTAGCCTTGAAGAACTAAAAGTTAATTCTGCACAAATAGTAGACTTTATTACTCCTCAAAAAAAATATTTATTTGGGTTAATTGGACTATTTCCCGTTTGGATTGGCGAGAGTATTCAGAAAGTTTGGTTAGCTCAAAACATTGAAAGAGTAGTCTTTATGGGATTTTTTCCTCTAATATTATTTTTTGTCAGCGCCGTTACAATCTATAAAGACTTTTCTATTAATAGGGGTTTTTCAATGTTTGCGCTGATAGGTTCAATAATTTCGGTTTTGAATTCACTTGGACCCAATGTTATCGTTTTTGGGCTAAATTTATCTCCATATATGTTTTTATATAAGTATGCCCCCTATATCGATCACATCAGATCCCCAGCAAGATTTATGTTGGTTGGAATATTTTTTATAGCGATAGTAATTTCTTTTTATTTTGATGAATTATTAAGAAAAAAGAAATATAGATCTTACGTTATTATAGTGATTAGCTTGGTGCTTTTGGAAATGTACCAAGGCATCAATATAATTAAGTCAAACATTGATTTTGTTAATTATAACCTTGAACATAAAAAAGTTGTTTTCTATCCAATAGCGGGATCAGATGTAACATCAAAGTACCTATCAAACTCTATTAAAGGAAACTTTACCATGATTAATGGCTACCACGGGACAAGCATCTCGGAAATTAATAATTTTTTTAAAAAGTTAAATAGTGAAGAGGTGTATAGCAACAGGTGGTATAGACAATTTGCAGAATTGGGAATTGATCTGATTATTATCGACTTGAATGTATCAAAAAGACATCCACTATTGCATAACCATATCAAATATTATTTAGATCACGAGGAAGTTAAGAGGCATATTTTAATGATGGATAGAAACTGGATAGTACTGAGAGTGGAATAATATCCCAGAGTTTTAATTTTCTTGTTAGACAAAATGCAACATCTAGTCCGTCATTGAAAGTATGCTCTGCTACAATACTTTCATGTTGCATGTACTTCCCCTCGTAGCGCTCCTTCTCCCATCTCTTTCTATTGGTTTTATCTATACTCATGCACTTGCCAAGGCTGCGGTAATTATTTTGCTTGCCTATAATGTATTTCAAGGCATAGTGACAGGAAAAAGCAAAGAATACAATTTGCCAAAAGAGCTTATTTTTCTCCTTGGCTTTTATTGTGTGCGGATACTATTTGCATTTGTTCATGTAGATACAGCACTGCTTTGGGATACAGTTGAGACGCAGGTTTTTTTTGCGTTGTTAGTTCTCTATGTTTCACAGGTTTTTATAACGAAAAGGGATCAAAAGTCACACTTAATCCGTATTCTTACTGGTGTGTTTATTTCATACACCGTTTTGAACTATGTTTTATACCTATTTAAAGACTCATTTTTACTTATACTGCAACCCTTTCTTCATGAGGGCACATACTCTATAATTCAAATGAATCTCGACCGCGGAAGGCTTTTTTTTGACAACTATCCAGAGCTTCTTATTCCATTTCTTATTACAAGTAAGAACATTGATTCTCGTATTAAATGGGGGGGAGTAGGCGTGACGCTATTTATTGTATTAGCTTCTGGATTTCGCACAAACTTTGTTATGGCAATTTTTGCGGTATTACTCTCAAGTCTTATTTTCTATAAAGAAAGAGTAAGACTTCTAGTAAAAGGACTACATATGTCACTATTTAAAATGATCATACTAATCACAGTCGCTTTAGCGCTCTTTGTTGGATTAAGGGGGGCGATTGAAACAGGATACCTGAAGAATAATGCGCTGGAACGGCTTTTATCTGATGAATATGCTGAGCGTGCAACAATCGAGGGAAGGCTTGAATATATAAGACTTGGCACAGAGCTTTTTGCATCAAACCCATTGATTGGCGTTGGAACAAATGCATTTCGTGACTACTTAACAGTTTTTAAGGACAGGCATTCAATTAAGCGAGCAAATATTAAGATTTTTGATGATGCACGTGACCCGCATCAGTTTTTCGTGACAATATTAAGTGAAGGAGGGGTAATAGCCATGGGACTATATACGCTTTTTTTGATATATGCATTCCGTTCCGATTGGGAAAAAAGGACAGTTGGATCGGTCCTCTTTTGGACACTCTTTCTTTACGGCATGGCAAACCCTGTTGCTACCTCAATTCACTTCAACCTATTACTTATCCTATTTAGATTTATATAACGAATGAAAATACTTATTGACGCCCACATGGTTAGTCAAAACGAGGGGGGGAATGAGCGATATATGAAGAATATTACGCTTGCCCTTGCAAAATTTACTCATGTGGGAGTAGTAGCCTATTCTCCAATTCCAGCGTTTTCACACATACATAGCCATGTACTACCCAACAACGACTTTTTTCGCCTCTTATATATACCCATCCTTATGCGAAAATTCGGATACACTCATTATTTTTCAAGCTACACCACTCCACCATATTTGTTAAAGAACACTAAATACATTAGCATTTTGCATGATGTATATTTTGTTCGAAATTCGCGTCTATACTCGTATAAAGACAGACTTCTATTTAATACTCTTGTACCACACTCTCTTAGATTGGCCAGCAGAATTGTTGTTCCATCCCGCTTTATACAGTCTGAAGTGAAAAAAGTATTTTCACAGTACAACTCTAAAACACATTGTATTTACGAAGGGGTTGATCCGCAACTTGTCTCACCGAGTGCTCATAATAAAAAACAAATATTAATTATTGCTAGTAAAAATCTTCGTAAAAATATTGACCTTGCAATACAATCATTTATTCAGTCTGGGCTTTATGACTATACACTTATTGTTGTTGGAGACATTCCGAAAAACACACTCATAAACAAGAGTAAGAATATAAAACTCCTCGGCTATGTGTCTGACAAAAAGTTGCGTGGGCTTTATGCTAGCAGCGCATGCCTTTTATACTTGTCAGACTATGAAGGATTTGGACTTCCTGTAATAGAGGCACTTGCTAACAGAACCCCAGTACTTGCACTTGATACTCCTATAAATAGAGAAATTGGAGGAAGTGATATTATGCTAATTAAAAAGAAGGATTCGCTCCTCATTGGAAAAGCTCTCCGGAAATGTGTTATTCACAGAATTTCAACTCGTGTATCGAAACAGATTCTCAAGACGTATAGTTGGGATGCTGCGGCTCGTAGTCTGCTTCGAATTTTTCACACAGCATAACTTCCTGGTAGAATGGGGTTATAGATTATGAAAATAATAAACTCAACAGAACTGAGCCTAAAGGGGGTATATACAATTACCTATTACCGCTTTCGTGACGAAAGGGGCTATTTTACTGAAACATACAATCAGAAGGATTTTAATCAATTAGCAGCCTCTATTCCCTCATTATCTCCATTTGAAATTGTGCAAACAAATGAAAGTTTTTCCCAGAAAGGAGTTATTCGCGGTCTTCATTTTCAATGGAATCCAATAATGGGCAAACTTGTAAGACCTCTTTTTGGACATCTTATCGATATTGTTCTTGATGTTCGGCTCAATTCTCCCACATTTGGCAAAGCAATATTATGTGATTTGCCAACTCATGTAGACGACGAAACGGGAACTATAATCTGGATTCCACCGGGTTTTGCTCACGGTATACTTCTTCCGGAAAACAGCCTCATTGAGTACTCATGTACAGGAACATATAACCCGAGCGGTGAAATTGGAATTAACCCATTTGACTTAACCATAGATTGGTCATTAGCTTACCCCAACCTTCTCTCTCAGTTTAATGAAACTGCAAAAAACGGGATTGTTTCTCCAAAAGACAAAGAAGGGATAGCCCTAGACGCGTGGAAAAACTATCCTCAAGCCACTGTATTTAATTCACAATAACGCTATGCAGTCATACATCGTCACGGGAGGAAACGGACTATTAGGACGTGAACTCCAAAAACGAATGCCCGCATCGCATTTTCCAACTCGTGCCGAGCTTGATGTTACACAACCTGACTCAATTGAAAAGTATATTTCAAACAAAACATTTTATGGTATTTTGCATGCGGCGGCTTTTATTTCACCCCCAAAAATCGACAAGGACCCCATACTTGCAATAGCAGTTAATATTATTGGGACAGCCAATATTGTATCTTCGTGTATCAAGCGTGATAAAAAAATAATCTATATCTCCACAGACTACGTATTTGATGGAGAAAAAGGCAACTATTCCGAAACAGACCCGATAAATCCGATTAACAAATACGCCTGGTCAAAACTGGGAGGAGAGGCGGCAGTGCGTATGACCGATAACCATCTAATCATTCGGACTAGTTTTGGACCGAGAGTATTTCCCTATAGTCAAGCATACTCCGACCAATGGACGAGTAGAGAACCCGTTGATACGATTGCAGACAAAATAGTGAAGCTTTTGGAAAAAGATGTGACTGGAGTGGTTCATGTGGGAGGACATCGAAAATCAGTTTTAGAATATGCAAAAGCCCTAAATAAAGATATTACAGCTATAACTCGAGCAGATGCCCCTTCGGTTACACCGCATGATACCTCCCTTAACACAAAAAAGTACGATACAATAGTCCAGAAACAATGAGAAGAAAAAACATATATGTAGGGGGAGGAGCGGGTTATATTGGGACTGAACTTGTACCTTACCTTATCTCAAAAGGATTCTCTGTTACTGTAGCAGATTTGCTTTGGTTTGGAAATAATCTTCCCAAACAGGTTCGAGTAATCAAAAAAGATTTGTTTGATGTAACCTATAAAGAACTGAAAGGGTACGATGTTTTTATCTTTTTGGCAGGAGTATCAAATGATCCTATGGCACATTATTCTCCAAAAAAGAACTTCATCTACAACGCAGCACTACCCGCATATCTCGCCCATGAGGCTAAAAAAGCGGGGATAAAACGGTTTATTTATGGTTCCTCATGCTCTGTGTACGGAAATACTACAAAGCTTTGTACCGAAAACACTCCGCCGCTCACCCAAGAACCGTATGGCATCTCAAAACTACAGGGCGAACATGGAGTACTTCAGTATGTCGATAACTCATTTTCAGTTGTGGTACTTCGTCAGGGCACTGTGTGTGGGTGGAGCAGGCGCATGCGGTTTGATCTTGCCATAAACACCATGGTTAAGTCAGCTCTAACCGAAAAGACTATTACAGTTGATAATCCCGATATCTGGAGACCAATTTACGATATTCAGGATTTAGTCACAACTTATGAAAAAATTATTTTATTACATAAATCGGTTTCTGGAGTATTTAATACCGCTTCAGGAAACTATACGGTGGGTGAACTAGCAAAAAGAGTAGCAAATACCGTACGAACGATTCTCCATACTCCAATAAAAATAAGGGTAAATCACAAAAAAACACTACGGAACTATCGCGTATCAACCCACAAAATAAAAAAAGTATTTACTATTAATAAGAAGCACTCACTTGAGACTCTTATCACAAATCTAATAGAAAATTCAATGCAGTTAAAAAATCTTCATGATAAAAAATACTATAATATAAAGGTTTTTGAAAAACTAAAATGAATATTGCATTTATAGGCATCCGAGGAATACCTGTGGTATATAGTGGCTATGAAACGTTTAGTGAGATATGTGCATCCGAGCTTGTTAAAAGGGGGCATACTGTTACTGTATATTGCAGGAGCGCATATGTGAATCCAAAGAAGAAAAGTCACAAAGGCGTGCGTCTAATTGTGTTTCCTACTATCCGCTCAAAAAACTTTGACACCATATTTCACAGCTTCATCTCCACCATACATGCGTGTTTTTCACATTATGACACGATACTGTATTTGAGTGTTGGAAATAGTCTTTTTAGTTTCCTACCTCGGTTATTTGGGAAACGGACGGTTGTAAATGTAGATGGTATGGATTGGAAGCGTAAAAAATGGGGTGCATTTGCAAAATGGTTTTTAAACACATCTGAATGGCTTGCAACTTTCTTACCGAATGAGATTGTAACTGATTCTGATTTTATTGAGAAATACTACTTAGAAAAATACAACAAAAAGTCTGTGTATATCCCGTATGGTGGTTTTACAAACCTGAATACGACAAATTCACAAAAAATACTAAAAAAATATGGTCTTACCCGGGGAAAATACTTAATTTGGAATGGCCGCATGGTACCAGATAACCACATTGAAGACCTTGTGCTGGCATATAAAGGGGTAATTTCGCCATTCAAATGTATTATCTTGGGCGATGACCTATATTCGGATGAATATAAAAAACAATTGTTAGCATATGCCGGAGATGACAAGCGATTTATTTTCCCAGGATTTGTTGCGCACGACACAGCGGGTATCCTTATCAAAAATGCATTTGCGTATGTGGAAACTAAAAGGTCGGGCGGAACTCATCCATCCCTCGTTGAGGCGATGAGTTTAGGAGCACTTATTGTTACCGACGATTGTAGTGCCAACTTAGACGTACTTAATGGAACATCATATGTTTATAATGCAAAAATAGGATTTAACGATTTAAAACGAGTGTTACAAAGAATGATCAATTCCAAGAATAAGAATAAAAATAAGACCTTAAAAAAGGTAACAAGAACTCACTATCTTCAACAATACGGTTGGCAACAAATAATACGTAAGTATGAAAATGTGTTACAACCCATGTAATATGTATGACTCAACATACAGTAAGTCCAATTTTGTTTTAACGAAGTCCTGAATCGACTGCTCAGGAGATTCAACTATCGGCTCCCCTTTAAGATTAAAACTTGTATTGAGTACGCAAGGCGTGCCTGTAAGCGAGTAAAACTTATGTATGAGTTTGTAATAAAGTCCGTTTGCCGGGCTTACTGTTTGAACGCGACATGTATTATCTTTATGGACTATTGCGGCAAGCTCTTTGCGTTTTTCAGGTCGTACCGTGAAACAGTAGTTCATAAAAGGGGCATAAAAGTTTTGCCTTGGTACATCAAAGTAATTATCTACATGATTTTGTAGTATGGAGCCTGCAAAAGGCCTAAACTGCTCGCGGATTTTTATCACATTTACCTTAGTTTTCATGTGGCGAGGGGACGGTCGACACAAAATAGACCTGTTACCAAGCGCTCGTGGCCCTAGCTCACACCGCCCTTGAAACCACCCAATTATTTTTCCTTCCGCAACTGCTTTTGCCGCATGATTAATAAGTTCTCTCTCTGAAAATTTTGCATAGGGAAGTTTATATTTTTTGAGTACTTTTTCAATCTGAGCGTCAGAATAGTGTGAACCAAGCGATAAAGAGTCAATTGAACGATGGCCACTGTATGGTTTTGAGATTTTTCGACTTCGCTCGAAATGACAAAAAAGTGCTGCTCCAAATGCTCCACCGCTGTCGCCTGCGGGTCCAAAAATATGGCTGTTGGTAAAAGGTGTTTTAGAGTGGATAAGTCCGTTCGCAAGCGCATTTAGGGCAACACCTCCACTAATACAGATATTTTTCTCTCCTGTTAACGTATAGAGATGCCTTAAAATGCGTATATACACCTCTTCTGTAAGTGTTTGGACACTTTTGGCTATATCTGCATGTCTGTCTGTTATTTTGTCATGTGTGCCCCTAGGTTTTCCCATGAGACGCTCAAACAATTTTGACCACATCTCTGTTGACTCGCGGAATGAGAAATAACGCATGTTAAGCTGAAAGCTACCATCGTCCTTAACATTAATAACTTTTTTTAGTCGGGAAAGATAGTTGGGTTTGCCGTAAGCGGCTAAACCCATAAGTTTGTACTCATCTTCATTTACCTTAAATCCCAAGTATGCGGCACAGGTGGAATAAAACAGGCCAAGAGAGTGGGGGAAATGAATATCCTTAAGAAGCTTAAACGATCCATTTTTTACATGCCATAACGCTGTAGTCTGATACTCGCCAACTCCATCAATAGTTAGAACTGCAGTTGATTGGAATGGCGAAGAGTAGTATGCAGCAGCTGCATGAGAGAGATGATGGGGAACAAACACAATCTTCCCTTTATACCCTAATTTCTTTCGAATTGTTTTCTCAATAGACAACTTTTCACCAAGGAGCTCTGGCATGTTGCGCACAAATGATACCAGGCTTTTTGGCCAGGTTTGGATAAACATATCAAGGGTACGCTCAAACTTGAGGAGGGGTTTTTCATAGTAGGCAATTGTATCAATCTGACCAATAGGTATTTTTGCTTCTTTAATACACCACTCTACTGCAAGAATAGGAAATGCATTGTCATGCTTAATGCGGGTAAATCGCTCTTCTTCAATGGCACATATTACTTTTCCATCTTTAGCAAGTACCGCCGCGCTGTCGTGGTAGTATGCTGAAATGCCCAGAATGTACATATACGTAAAATTTCAAATCACAAATTTCAAATCCACAAATCAATTACAAATCACAAAACTTAAATTATAAACAGTTTTTATTTCAACATTTGTCATTTGAGCTTCATTTGTAATTTGTTATTTGTCATTTGTGATTTCGCACTAGTATGGTGAATGTAAATCCACAGCCTGAACTTCCGGGCTGTGCCAATAGGTATTATTGTCTTTCTTTTTGAACAAAATAACGAGGGTATAGATTACTGTTCCGAGAGGAATAATTACAATATAAAAAAGGATAAGTAGAATACTACTAAATGCTTTATTACTTATTCGAATCATATATCGGAGTCTGTCCATGCCCTGCATTATAATTGATATAATGTACTAAAATATGATATCTATCATCATCCCAACCTATAATGAAAAAGACAATGTGAATCCTCTTATTGAGACGATTAACAAGATATGTGCCTCAAACAACATCAAGTATGAAATTGTTATTATTGATGACGCGAGTACGGATAATACAGGAGCGTATATAAGTAAAAAGTATGACAAGGACCCACGTGTTCGCTGTTTCATTAGAACCCATGAACGGGATCTTGGGACAGCAATACTCTACGGAATTACTAAAGCGAAAGGGGATATTATTATTGGCATGGATGCTGACTTTAATCATCCTCCAGAGGCGGTACCCATACTTATAAAAGCATTACGTGAGAAAAAAGGGGAGATGATAGTTGGATCTCGGTTTATACGTGGAGGAGGAATGCATGGAGTAATTCGGTCTTTCGGAAGCAGGCTGGTAAACATAATTTTGCGAACTTTCTTTCGTTTTCCCATTCATGATAATCTAAGCGGAATGTACGCAATACATACCCCACTCTTGAAGCAGATGAATATAAAAAATATTTATGCCGGGTATGGTGAATACCACATGAGATTAGTGTGGCACGCTCACCATATTCACGAATTACGAATTCACGAAATACCTGTTCAATTTGGTAAACGCCGCGCTGGGTCAAGTAAATCGAATCTGCTCAGTATGCTGATTAATTACTTTATCACGGCATGGCGGCTTAGCCAATCACAGACATATCATGGTCGATAAGGAGCTTGACCAATTTTTCAAATGTTACTTTTGGCTTAAATCCAAAAGCACGTCTTGCTTTACTAATATCTGCTTGCAAGATTGATGGTTTTCCGGGCCTGTGGAGGAATGTGTTAAATTCGACATATTTATAGGGGTCAAGGCCAACATGACCAAATGCAACCTCCATAAACTCACGAACGGTATGTAGTTCACCTGTTCCCAATATAAAATCATCTGGATATTTTTGCTGCATAATATGCCATATTCCCTCTACAAACTCAGGCGCATATCCAAAATCAATAGACATATCAACATCTCCCAGAATAAGTTTTTTTTGCATCCCCTTTGCAATTTTTACCGCCGCCTCGGTTATTTTGTGGGTTACATATGCGTTTGTTCTTCGGGGGGACTCATGGTTGTACAAAATTCCACACGCAACATACATCCCATATACATCGCGATAGTAGCGTGCAAGCATCCACGCATATACTTTAGCACATGCATACGGGCTTTGAGGTCTTAGGGGTGTCTGTTCATTCTGGGGACATATTTCTGTTTTTCCAAACATGTTTGAGGTAAGCGGTTGAAACACTTTTATTTTAGGATTGACCTGTCTAATCACTTCTAGTATTCGTCCAACCGCTGCACCAGTAATATCGGATGAATAGTCAACAGCGTTAAAACTCCATCCAGCATGGTCCTGATCTGCTTCGTTGTAGAGTTCGTGTGGCTCTACATTTTTGATAATTCGATAGAGGGAGGTGGTATCTGCGAGGTCACCTGCATGAAGGGTGATTTTAGAAATAATATGGTCGATGTTTTTTGAGTTTCCCGTTGCTGACCTGCGCACAAGCCCATGGACTTCGTACTTTTTTTTAAGTAGAAATTCCGCAAGGTAACTTCCATCTTGACCAGTTATTCCTAAGATAAGTGCTTTTTTTTTCATGAAAGTAAACGAAATGTGGGAAGAGGGACAATAAAGGTACCGCCTTTCGAGAGCCACTTTTGTTCTCTTCGCACAAACTCATTAATAAACGCGTAGGGTAATACTAAAAAAAAGTCAGGACTAGCTTTTCTTGCTTCAGCTTCAGACACAATAGGAATATGTGTACCTACGGTAACTTTTCCCCATTTCTCTGGGCTTCGCTCGGATGCCGCTTCAATTAGCCTTGAGGTAAGTCCGTAATATTGGAGTATAGTATTTCCTTTTGTTGAAGCTCCATAAACCCACACTTTTTTTCCCTGTTTGGTAACTTTCGTAATAAAATCAACAGTTTTTTTCTTGTTTTGTTCGACTTTTTTGAAGAATGCCTTATAAGTTTTTATATATTTTAGGCTTTGTTCTTCTTTGAGATATCGTTGTATTCGATCTTTTGCGCCTTTTGGGGGCATAAAAGAACCTCTTTTTTTACGTGTATACAATCGATAACTCCCCCCGTTGATATCATTTTTGTAAAGATCTACAAGCTCGAGTCCATTTTTTTCAAACAGGTAGATAAGTGTTTCGAGTGAGTAGTACTCGAGGTGTTCATGACAAATATTTCCTATGTCGTTCGTATCAATCATATTCTGCAGGCACATAAGCTGAGCCACGAATATTCCATCATCGGTGAGAGCCCTACACGCATCACGGATAAAGTCATTTGGATCATCCATGTCGTAAAACATGCCTATTGCAGTGATCACCTTTGCTTTTTTTCGTACCCTTTTTATGAAAGAGGTATAGTTCCAGAAATCATGAATAAAGATAGAAATCCCTTTTTTTCCTTCCTGAACAAGATTATTAGCAGGCTCTACACCAACAGTGAGAAGACCCCTTTGTACGTATGTTCGAAGGAGTGTGCCGTCATTACTTCCAATATCAAGCACCACATCACCCTTTTTTAGGTTGATAACACGTGCAATTTGTTTGGTTATGTCGGCAAGCCCTTTTCTCATAGTTTGGGTAACCCCTGACTTATACCAGTAATATCGTGCATAGAGCAGTTCTTGAGGTGCTGTATGTTTGAGTTGAACGAGTCTACATTGTGTACACATAACCATCTCAAGCGGAGCCTTGGGAGAATGTGTGCCTGGAGATACAAAGTTTGAGATTGCAAGTTTGCCAAGTGTATACAGAGGAATTAGTTTTGGATATTTACATATTCTACATCGTCGAATCGTTCGAATACGTATAAGAATAGTCATGGCCACATTATAGTAAATTAGGATATAATGTCAAAAAATAATGAACTATCGTATTTATCTTACAAAACCATCTATCACTCAAAAAGAACAGGATGAAATGACTCGTGCAGTGTCATCTACCTGGGTTTCATCTCAAAGCCCGTGGGTTGGCAAGGTTGAAGAGTTGTTTGCAAAAAAAGTTTCCCATACCAAATATGCGGTTTCATTAAATAGCGGCACTTCTGCACTTTTTCTTGCTCTCAAAGCGCTTGGCATTGGGCCTGGACATGAGGTTATAACTCCCACATTTACCATGATTGCGACAATCAATGCTATTGTGTGGACAGGCGCTCAGCCTGTACTTGTTGACTGTACCTCACAATACGACTGGAATATGGATACAGTTAACCTGGAAAAATACATTACATCCAAAACAAAAGCTATTTTGCCAGTACATATTTACGGACATATGAGTAATATGACCGAGATAAACCGAATTGCAAAAAAACACAATCTTGCAGTTATCGAGGATGCAGCTGAAGCTATGGGGTCGGAATATTTTGGAAAAAGGGCAGGGAGTTTGAGCATCATTTCTTGTTTTTCACTGTATGCAAACAAAATTATTACTGCGGGTAACGGGGGAATGCTTTGTACTAATGATAAACGAATATATGGACTCGTTAAAAAACTTGCTTTCTTTGACTTTAACGAAAAAACACATTTCAAGCATCTTCTCTTTGGATATAATCTTGTTTTATCGGGTATTCAATCTGCGCTTGGGTATGCGCAGACCAAGCGGTTTGGAGCTCTCTTATCATATAGAAGAAAGATTCAAAAATGGTATTTGAAATATATAAAAAGCAAGTATGTACAGGTTGTTAGCCCTGCTGAAGGGCAAAACCCCAACTACTGGTTTCCCGCTGTAATGTTTAGCACGCCAAAACTAAAAAGAAAAACAGTTAGGGCTTTTGAAGCAAAACGAATAGAAACACGAGATTTTTTTGTTCCGGCTCACCAGCAGCCCATATATAAGGGAATGTTTTCACCTGACGCATTTCCACATGCTGATTATTTTCTCAACCATGGGTTATTGTTACCCTCGTTTTACGGTATGTCAGAAAAACAAGTAATTGAAATTGCCTCAGTAATAAACAAAATTTCACAATGAAAAAGGAAGAGTACACAAAAATGAATCTGCTTGAAAACAAGCACTTTTACTTTATAGGGAAACAGATTTTTCTTCAGAAGATACTCAACTCCATATTTATACATAAAAAGAAAAGACGCATTTTAGATGTGGGATGTGGGACAGGTGCGGTGACCAAACTATTGGAGCGGTATGGATCCGTCACTGCCGTGGAAAAAAACCCACTGGCACGCACATTTGCACGCAAAAAAGGTATTAAAGTACGCACAGGAGAAGCTGAACGACTCCCGTATGCGCGCAATTCATTTGATTGTGTCACCATTATCGATGTCTTATATCACCAAAACGTTGTTAATATCGGCAAAGCACTCAAAGAAGTACACAGAGTTCTGAAAAAAGGCGGAATTCTTGTTTGTGTTGATAGCGCGATGCCTTATCTTAAGAGTGCTCACGATGAATCGGTACAAGGCAAACGCCGTTTTTATCTGTCAGAAATAAGAAATGTGATTAAAGATGTCGGATTTAATCCAATCTACGGAACATATCTCTTTTTTTTGCTATTTCCTCTCGTTTTTTTCAGGAGAGTTGTATGGAGTAGACTACTTAAGCAAAAACAATCAGATGTGTTTCCGGTGCATCCACTCATGAATGCATTGTTAATTTTAATTTTACAATTTGAATTTAGTTTTTTGCCCCACATTACATTCCCATGGGGCTCCTCACTTATCGTGATTGCTCGAAAGAGTATATAATGGTCACGTGAAAAAGACTCGAAGAAGTACTTCCATTCTTATTGGTATTTTATTATTAGTCTTCTTATTAGGATTTTTTATTTATTTATTGCATCCATCAGAAATTAAGCAAGAGATGAGCCTTCATCCCTATGTAGGATACGTAATGAACCCGGAGTATCAGGGCGGAATTAATGCCTTAGGCTTTAGAGGAGAACTTCCGGAAAAAAATTCATCAAAATATACCGTGGGTATTTTTGGAGGCTCAGTTGCATACATATATGCAATTGCTGAGTCGGAACATCTTCAAGCAGAACTTGCTTTGAAACTAGGTAAGTCACCAAATGATATTGAAGCCTATTCATTTGCAATTCCTGAATTTAAGCAGCCTCAGCAGTTGATGGCACTCACTCAACTTTATTCACTTGGATATACCTTTGATCTTGTAATCAATATCGATGGATTTAATGAGGCGGCATTGTCGTATGTTGAAAGTCACAAACGAGGAGTGACAACTTATTTTCCTCGAAATTGGTATGTGTTGTCGCGTACTAATATGAGCTTGAGATCATGCATTCTTGCAGGGATGCTTGTAGGAATCGGCAATACTCAGAATTCTTTTACTCAGTTTAGTTGGGGGAGAAATAAGACCATAACTAATATCTTGGAAAATCTATACTATAGAGTAACCACGCTCCTTCAAAAATCGCTAGCCTCAGGGCAGCTATCATATCAAACTGGAGGACCGGAGTCGATTAGTAAACAAAAAGATATTACAGACATTGAAGACACAATAGTGAAGACATGGGCACAGGCAGCACGTCAAATGCACCGTATTGCTAAGGCAAACGGAGCATACTATCTTGAAATCCTTCACCCGAATCAATACATACATAATTCAAAACCATTTTCAAAAGAGGAATTAATGTATTTTGTAAAATCAGGACACCCTTATGCGAGGCCTGCATCGCTTATTTATCCAAAAATCGTCAAAGAAGTACAAAACCTACAAGATGAAGGGATCAATATTATCGATAGTACCAATTTATTTAGTTCTTATTCTGATACACTTTATAGCGATGATTGCTGTCACTACAACAAGAAGGGTTATGAGCTATTACATAAAGAAATCATAAGATATTTACCACATGAATAAAGCTTCAGTTAAAACAGTATTTTTTACGTTACTTATTGTAAGTCAGGTAATAATAATTGTGGCGCTTTGTGTATATATTTGGAAATTTCCAAAAACGACTTATGTTAACGATAGTAAGCCCGGAACTCGCATCTTAAATGAATCGTTAGCATACTTTTACCAACTTCCCACCGATGGCATAGTGGAGCCTTTTAAGAGCACTGCACCAAGAAAAGCGGCATACCATATCAACAAACAAGGTCTTCATG
>CAZLSE010000002.1:0-14669 GCA_964562055.1 uncultured Gammaproteobacteria bacterium | reverse complement strand
TTACAACGTTGAAAAAGATGCGACAGTACAGCGAATTATCACGCTTGGAGACTCATTTACGTTTGGTCTCTATGTTGACACAAAAGATAATTGGACAGAACAGCTCGAACAACAATTAAATAAATCTACATGTGGGAAGTACGAAGTTATAAATCTTGGCGTGTATGGATATGACTTCAGGTACGCATATGAAAGATATGTTCAGTATGGAAGCAAGTACAACCCAGACTTTGTTATTTGGCTTTTTGCGGACTCCGAACGGATTAATGAAGAATTATTTTCAAGGATACATACAAAGGGAAAACCCACCTACAAAACTCTCCTCAAGGCAAGAAGCGAATATATGAAAGAATGGAGCCCTCAGAAAATTGCCATGTATCAATACTCTGTTTTTAATGCATTCAGTAGTAATTATTTCAATAAGCAGATTATTGTCACCATGCCATGGTATTCTTCTGAATTTATGAATACATTAGCAAAGCTACACAAGCAATATACGAACGTATTCTTTTCAAAAAATGTTGAGCACATTGTAAAAAACAAGTCATATCTTTTTACCAATGATGGTCATCCAAATAAAGACGGCCATCGTGCTATAGCAGATGCGATTGTTCAGGAAGTTCTTATGCATTTACCGCCTAAGTGCGATATAAAATAGACTCTACAGTATTGGATACAAAAAAACAGGCACAGGGGATGTTTGTGCTGCCACAATAAGGAGTGCGATAATGATGAGAAATAGAATAACAGGAACTACCCATATTTTTTTTGACTTTATGAGAAGAGTGCCAAGCTGTGCAAGTGTTGCAAACATATGTTTTCATTATACAAAACTCCTATTGTTCTTCGGTGTTAATAATTTGACTAAACCATTGGATTGAGTTGCATGAAGGCGCTAATAGAGTGCACACTTCCCGAATTTGAGGATGTAAATCTGGGGGTATTTCATACAAATCATAGTAGTTATATGCGTCAATAAATGTTTTTTTTAGGACTGCCATCTGGTAGGGCGCATGCACATTGTGTAATAATTTTGCATACCGAATAATATGGGTCAAGTCAAGTGAGGGGTTTGATAATACTGCCTTTTCATAATATAAAATTGCCTCTATTGTGTTATTGTTTTTTGCATAGAAATCTGCAATATCAAGGTAGGTTGCCGTATTGGGACTTGCATACAAATATCCCTCTACATATTTCTGCGCTTTACTGAATGGAAGAGTATTCAGAGCCTTCTTATAAGCCGTAACCGAAAGTGGATAAAGCTTTATTGCTAACTCCGGTTTATTAAAACCAAGCGCTACCATGCTTGCAATGACCATATCAATCCACACAATTTGAATTATTGCAAAGACAATAATGATGGAGATAATAACCGGGTTTTTTTTAGGAGCTTTTGATGTAGTTATCATTCCGGCTAACAGAAAAAATAAAAGCAGTATCCCGTTTATTGCATAGATGTAGTCAGTTTGAAAGGTGAGGAGTAGAAAGAGGAAGGGTCCAACAATCACGCTCGATGGTTTGTGTTTTAAAATACTCCATAGGGCCGCGGCAAGTATACATAGTAATCCGATTAATCCAACAATTCCTTGCTCAACTCCAACTTCGAGAAGGAGATTGTGCGCATGATTTGTTTGCAGATGAAATTCTTCAGCAAATTTTCGTGTTGCAAATGTAAAAGAACCCACACCACTTCCCCAGTAGGGATTCTCAAAGATTGCCTGCACAGATTGAGAAAAGTAGCTATCTCTTCCAGAAACAAACGCACGCGGCGTAAGGTTAAATGTATCAATTAGTACGTTTTGAAGGGGTAAAAACTGTGGAAGAGGTATGGGGCGTATTGTTGCGACAAGCACGATACTTAGACTAACCACAACTACCAGTGACGCAATCCCATGGAAAAGTACCCACTTAAAACGGTACAAAGCAATTAATATTCCATAACTTACCAAGAGCCATATATAGGCTGAGCGAGAAAATGAAAAGAAAGTTACTAAAAGAAAGATGCTTCCTAACGTAATTCGCAGTAATTTGGGAAAGGGGGCAATAATTAACACGAGAAATGCAAGTGCGGCAAGTTCGCCACCATGATTATGCGATCCAAACGTGGGGTAAACAAACTGATATGCATGCTCAAGAGAAGTTTTTGTGTACACAATATACACCGTATACAACGTGGTTACCGCAGCCCATGCAACAATTAATCGGGGTAATACATTCGTTAATTCTTGCCTATAGCTATTTCCCAATACATAGAAAGTACAGAAATGAAAATAAAGAAATGAAAGAAATAACGACTCATGCTTAAGCGGTGAAAATCCAAATGTACTTAGTACCACCGATATTAACAGGAGCAACCAACCAATTTGAGCAGATGTTGGGATGGTGACGCTAGTTTTATTGCGGAGAATTAATAGAACTGACGCAATAAGAAGTGGTGTAGAAAATAGAGCAAAGTAAGTATGCACAAATACATTTCCTAGCCCCTCTAATAATAGGAGCACAAAAGTAAGACCAATTACAATATACAGAGAAACGCGGTGCATGATTTTACTATACCATCTTGCATTAGATGTGTATCTTTGATACGCTGAATCATAATGCATATTCGTCGCTTATTTTCGTACATTTTTATTGCGGTTATTGCGTGGTATGTTGGCTCAACCATTTCTCCTGTACATGCGCAATATGCTTGCAATACCAGCTGTGCACTCAATGCAAGCGGTTGTGCGGCAGGGCTTACATGTCGCAGCTCCGATACACGGTGCGGGAAATTATACAATCAGTGTGGTGGAGCAAGTAATGCAACATGTTACGGAAATCAGGCAAACGGAGGATGGGATTTTACCGATCCATGCAATCAAACTAATTTATGTAACAATGCGGGTACAACGCGAACTTTTGGTTGGAGTGCGGCAGGATCATGTACTGCAAGTTGTGGCCCAGGCACCCGACCACGAACCTGTACCTGTGGGTCGCAAAATAACTGCCCGGTTAGCTGTACCAGCCCTGCAGGAGCATGTGGAGCAGTAGACAACTCGATAACCTGTTGTGTCGATCAAGCCCCACAAACAAGCCCTGTTATTACCTCTGTTGGCAATGGTAACTGTGGAATAGCATCATCTCTCCCCATAAATTGGACATTTGCTGGGACAAGCGGGTGTGGAAATGATTGGGGGTATACCTGTGGAGGTAATACAAACTCGTTTACTGTTAAGGTTGATGGTGTTGTCCATACAGCAGGAATATCATCAGCACTTCGAACGATCACAATAACCACTACCTCAACAGCATCCCACCAGATTCAAGTGTGTGCTCATAATGGGTATGCGGAAAATTGTTCTGCCCCTTTTGTAGTAACAATGGACTCAAGTGCTCCAGCGGTACCTGTACCCACCTTAACTCTCACTACAGATGGAAGCTGTGTTGGAAAATCATATGTTGATGTTTCTTGGAATTCTGTTGCAGATGTTGGATGTGGTGGTCTCAGCGCAAATCCATATTGGGTGCAGGCATCTACTGATCCATTTAATTCAGTGTTAAACGGATGGTATAACTCTTGGCAATCAACAACCAATCAAACATCAACAACGTCCTATGACCCAGGCACAATCATTTCCGCAAGGGTTAAGTCTAAGGATGTATTTGGAGATGTGGACAGTGTCAATCATCAGTCAGCGTGGTCATCAACCGCATCTATTGAGATTCCAGTTCCTTCACCCTATCCAACTATTCATATAGCCGGCACCTTTCAAGAGGATTTCGGAAGTGGAGCATGTGTGCCCAATATGATATTAGATCCAAATGGCCTAACTCTTCAATTAAGTGCGAGTCCTAATGTTGGAGTAACATCAAACTGTACCAAGACAGCAACGTCATATGCGTGTGATGTTATTATTGATAACCAATCAGGGCTTTGTGTAAGTCCAAATACAACTTTAACTGTTTCAGGAACATACACAGGATATTCAAATATCGGATGGAGAGAGAGTGACTCTTGTGCAGGTGCGCCGGTAAGTCTTACTGCCGGAATTGGTAATGTAGACACCAATGTACCCTTATTTTTAACTTATGGTGGTGGAGGTGCTCAGCCTACGCCTCCAGGTGGAGGTGCGGGTGGTGGAGGAGGCTGGTTTAAAGTCTCAAATGCGGGTTTTATCAATAGATACAACGGGCGTCAAAACTTTATTCCTAGTTCGATGTCGCTTTTTGATAGTGATGATTCCACAGCTACTCGGCATCCTTTTATAAATACCGCTGGAAGCATACTACAAAGCACACCAATTGATCTGGGTCCAAACGGCGTTGATGCTTCTGGTAATCCGGTCTATTCTGCTCAAAACTGGTATACCTCAGGCTATTCTTTTGCTGACGATGTGTCAGTTTCGAAATATATTGATTATGTAGAAGCACGTCGCCAGGTTACTACCATAACCTCAGTTGCCGATATCCAAGCAGACGGGATTTATATTACCACGTCTCCTGTAACCATAACATCTTCAGAACTACCTCTTTTTGCAGGTAAGAGAGTTGTTCTCATCGCAAAGGAAACCTCAATTACAGTTACTGAAAATATTACGGTACCAGGTGGAGCACTTGCCTTAGTTGCAAGTTCGGTTGATATTGATCCTGCCGTTTCCGAGGTGAATGCAATTATTCTTGCTGATACCATGCAGACTGGCATAAGCACCACACCACTTAAAATTAAAGGAAATTTATCTGTAAAAAATGCAGTGGGTATATATCGTGTTAATACCGACGCCCGAAAACCATCACTATTTGTTGTATATGATCCTTCGATATTTATCGGCCTTATTGAGTATTTGTCGACTAACACCTATGATTGGAAACAATAAAATGCACAGTCGAAAGGGACAGGTGCTTCTTATTGCAGTAATGTTGCTAGCAACCGTTATTACGGTTGTTATGACCATAACGTTCAACTCCACCACAGAAACTCGCGTCGCCAAGCTTGAAGAGGATTCTCAAAAAGCACTTGCCGCCGCCCAAGCTGGCATTGAAGCCGCACTTCAACAGGGAACATCGGTACCAATTGCCTCACTTGGACAGTTTAACGAACAGGGTATTACCGGAAATGCACAGGTGAGTACAATCGCACTTCCCTATTTTATTTCTCCACTTCTCCAAAAAGACGAGCAGTACACATTTTATTTGGCAAACTTTCCAAACTTATCTCCGGGATGGAATGGAGCACTTAATATTTCGTTTGTATCAGAAAGTGGGCAGTGTCCCAGTCTTGAAGTAATGGTTATTACGAGAGCAGGATTAGTGCAACGCTACGCATACAACACGTGTGCTCCTCAATGGATTGCCAATGTCGATCCAAATGCAACGATACAAACACCTATCATACTTGAGGCAACCACATTCCAGTGGAGAACACGTGATCCAATAAGCATTACCGACGGACTTATTCTGTTTGTTAAAGTTATCGGTGGGCGGACAAAGCTGGGAATACAAAATGTGTTACCGGATAATCTTCCTTCACAAGGTAAAACAGTCGAGTCTGAAGCACGAACCGCCAGCGGAGTGGTAAAAAAGATTCAGTTATTCCAATCATTTCCCCAAATTCCGTCAACATTTACCACAACGAGCTTTTAACGTTTGCAATCCCCGTAAAGAGTTGTAAAGCCAAAAGTTACAAGCTATAAGCCCTGAGCTACAAGCGCACGTACTTTTTTCATTTCCTCCTCGGAGAATGTGTGGGGCGGTCGAAGAGTTAAATATATATCCTCCGCACTATATCGGGGAATGATACGAATATGAGCATGAGGAACTTCTTCCCCTAACGTGAGATAGGAAATAGATGTCGCCTTTAAATTTCTTTTTAATGATTGTCCAATTTTTTTTGCGGCTTCCCAATAAGATCCAAATTGCGGCACATCATCTACCCAGCGATAATGTTTTTTGGGAATAAGCACAACATTACCTTTACTGAGTGGAAAAATGTCAAGAAATCCCACAAAGAGCTCATCTTCATATATCTGATATGAGGGAATTTGTTTCTCTACGATTTTGCAGAAGATACAAGTGGTTTCCATTATGTATAATGGTGTACAAATTATAAATAGTATTCATATCATACTATGATTGACGAGAAAATAGTCACAAACCTTGTATACACTTCAGTGTTTGGTTCTTCCGATAAACAAAAGCAAGATGCTCGCTTAACAATTAGGCAACTCGCAAAACAAAATGGCATTTATCCAGGTTCAATTCACGATCTCTATATGGATTATGGAAAGGGCAAGGTAAAGGGGTTTACTGTTCCTGCCTTTAACTTACGTAATATAACGTATGATTTTGGCAGACTCCTTTTTCGTAAGATGAAAGAAAAAAACATGATTGCATCAATATTCGAAATTGCACGTGGTGAGGCAACATATACCGCTCAACCTCATGATGAATTTGCAACAAGTGTACTTGCCGCTGCATTAGCGGAGGGGTGGAGTGGGCCTGTTTTCATTCAAGCAGATCATACACAGTTTTCCGCAGAAAAGTATGTAGCTGACCCAAAAGGACAAGAAGAAGTACTAAAAAAATTTATAAAAACAGCAATTGATGCTGGCTTTTATAACATTGATATTGATGCCTCAACACTTGTAGATTTATCGCAAAAAGATCTTAAGGCACAGCAAAAGGAAAATGCTCATATGACAGCCGTTCTAACCGATTATATCCGGAGTATCGAACCTCAAGGGGTAACTGTGTCTATTGGAGGCGAAATCGGACACATCGGCGGAGTCAATAGCACTGTTGATGATTTTGAAGCATATATGGAGTTAGTAGAGAAGGAACGCGATACTTCAAAACCAGGACTCTCAAAGGTAAGTGTACAAACTGGCACAAGTCATGGCGGTGTTGTGTTGGCCGATGGAAGTATCAAAGAGGCGACTGTAGATTTTTCTGTTCTTAAATCAATCGGAGAGGTTGCTCGAAATACATATGGAATGGGCGGACCAGTGCAACATGGAGCTTCAACACTGCCCACATCACTTTTCCATACATTTCCAGAGGTCGACACACTTGAAATACACCTTGCTACCGGGTTTCAAAATATCATTTTTACCCATATGCCGGAGAGCATCCGAAAAGAAATATATGCTTGGATAGATATAAACTGTGCAAAAGAACGAAAGGAAGGTCAAACTGACGAACAGTTTTATTACAAGACTCGAAAAAAGGCCAATGGACCATTTAAAGAAAAAATCTGGAAAATGAATCCAGAATACAAGGCAAAAGTAATGAGTGAACTTGAAAAAGAAGTTGATTTGATACTGGAACAGCTTAAGATTGTAAACACAGCTAAAAGCTAAAAGCTAAAGCAGAGACACATGTACATGTTACAAATTACATGTTTTCATAGAGTAATATGAAAAAAATCAAGATCGGTCTTAATGGGTTCGGGAGGATTGGACGAGCTGTTACAAGAATTGCACTCCAAAAAGGCACATTTGATATAGTTGCGATAAATACACGAAAAACAACTCCCGATATGCTTGCGTATTTACTTCAGTATGACTCGGTATATAGAAGATTTGGTAAAAAAGTTGTCGCTAAGGAAAACGCAATATCAGTTGACGGCGTAGATATTCCAGCCCTTATGACTGCAGATATTTCAACGATTCTTTGGGAAAAGTACGGCGTTGATGTTGTTATAGATGCAACCGGTGCATTTACCAAAAAAGAGGATTTATCAAAGCACGTGCGAGGATCAGTAAAAAAAGTGATTTTAACCGCCCCTTCAAAGGATCAAGAAACAACTCATGTCGTTTTAGGGGTTAATGACGATGCGATCGACTGGAAAAACGAGACTGTTATTTCAAATGCTTCATGTACTACCAACTGCGCAGCGCCAATGTTTAAAGTGCTTGAAAAAGAGTTTGGTGTAGAAATGGGCTATCTCACCACAATTCATGCGTATACCGCAACACAGAGTTTGCTTGATGAATCAAATAAAAAACCCGACAGATCACGTGCAGCTGCTCTTAATATGGGCCCATCTACTACCGGTGCTGCAAAGGCTGTGGGTAAGGTCATTCCCGCTCTTAAAGGTAAATTAGACGGTATGTCTGTGCGTGTGCCCACACCGACAGTATCATTTACCGACATATCAGCTGTTATGAAGAAAGATGTGACTGCGGAAGAAGTAAATGCGGTATTTCAAAAATATGCCGAAGGTGAAATGAAGGGTATCTTAGGTTATGAAACAGCACCACTTGTTTCATCGGACTATATTGGAGACACCCACTCATGTATTTTTGATGCTAATTACACAAAAGTGATGAATGGAAAGCTGGTAAAGGTGTTTGGATGGTATGACAACGAATGGGGGTATTCCGCACGAATTGTGGATTTGGTGGAGAGAGTTTCGGAGTATGTATAAGATAGGGATCCCTCCCATGACTGCCACTTATCGCACACATATTACAAATTGACTCAAATAGAGATGATTCAATATATCGATGAAGTTGAAATAAAAGATAAGAAGGTGCTTGTACGTGTCGACTTTAATGTTTCGTTTAAGAAAGATGGAACTATTAACGATGACACACGTATCCAAAACTCAATAGCTACTCTCAATCACTTGTTAGAGCAAGGTAATACCCTCATTCTAATGTCTCACCTAGGAAAACCTAAAGGGAGAGATGTGGCTTTTTCTATGAAGCCGGTGGCAGAACGACTGCAAACGTATCTCAAAGGACACCTGGTAACTCTCGTTGACGATTTTACTGTTTCTATGCCACAGACTAGTCCAAAAACAGTATACCTGCTTGAAAATACTCGATTTTATGAAGGGGAAAAAAAGAATGACCCCGAGTTTTCCAAGCAGTTAGCTGGACTGGCTGATGTGTATGTTGACGATGCATTTGGAAGCGCACATCGTGCACACGCCTCAACTGTTGGAGTCGCCGCTTGTTTGCCGCACTATGGAGGGCTTCTCCTCAAAAAGGAAGTCCAGATGATTAAAAAGGTAATTGAGGCTCCAGAACGCCCAGTTGCTGCCATTATTGCAGGAGCAAAAATATCATCAAAAATCGGACTTATTGAGAAATTAATGGAAATCGCCGACACCATACTCATTGGTGGAGCAATGACCAATAACTTTTTAAAAGCACAGGGAAAAAATATTGGAAAAGGGTTAGTAGAAGACGAATTTGTGGACGAGGCTGGAGCCATGCTCCTTCTAGCAGAAACAAAAGGCAAACGTATCATTCTCCCCATCGATAGACGTATTGGAGTGAAAAGCGACGAAGCTTCTGCGGCAGTTACAAAGACTGTCGATGAGATTGATGATAATGATGAGACGCTCGATATAGGACCCGCGACTGAACAATTGTTTAACTCGTATATTTCAAAGGCAAAAACAATAATTTGGAACGGACCGGTTGGATATTTTGAAAATCCTCAGTTTGCCAAGGGGAGCAAGGCTATATTTCATTCGATAATCGGAAACACTCAAGCAATTTCAGTAGTAGGCGGAGGAGATACGCTATCGGTAATAAAAAAACTTCCTGGTAAAGAAAAAATTACCCACATATCAACAGGGGGCGGCGCTATGCTTGAGCTTATTGAAAAAGGCACTCTTCCCGGACTTGATGCTTTGTCATCAAAAAGTTTATTCGTTTAAACGAATAGACCATTTTTAATCCGGAAGAAGCTCAACCACCGTGTCTGCGGGAACAGGAGAGAATACGGTAACTACCGAACCTGTTTTTTCAACTGAAGGTAGAAGTGTGGTCCCGACAATTGTTCTATTATCTAGCCAATAAAGAGTGAGATCGCTTACGGTGTTCTTATTCCAAAACGATTGAACCTCAGATTTGGGAAAGCGAAATATCATTCCATCAAGCCCACCAATATCTGCCTTCGATCGAACATACATAAGTCCTCTTTCCCATTTTTCCGGAGAGTCCGCAACCAGAAGTCTGAACGTTTGAACGTCTGAGAGTCGAAAGTCCGTAGTTTTATAGTTTGAGAAATCTAGCTGGATATTTTGACTTTGTGGCTTTGCGACTTTAAGACTTTCGACTTTTTTGTATATCCGTACCACTGGGTGGTCAAATACAGTCCATGTTTCCTCTGCATCTTCATCATTCCATTCCCAGATCGTCTTACCCATAAGAGTAATTGACGGATACGATGCAATCTCGCCTATTTGCGTAAATCCACTTTTTCCTGAGAATAAGTCATCGTAATACGATGCAACCAACGGATAATCTGTTGCTGGGTGATTTTTCACTATTCTTCTCGAAGGGATGATGATATAGTCAGCTTTATCTATTGCAACTTTAAGGTTTGACTGAAGTTCAGGATTACTATCTAAATCATAAAAATTAAATGACATTACGAGATAGTTAGGAATTGGCCTCCCATAGTTTGGTGGAGGTATAGGAATATCTACAACATTTGCTGTTTCAGAAAGCAGCGAACTATTTTCAGGTATATTTTTGTACATCCATTCTGAGGCGGTAAAACGCACATCTTGTCGTGTATACACAGACAAATAGGCTGCGCCATGTATACAATGCAGTGATAATGTCAGTGCAAAGACAAAGGAGAAATACCTATGTGATATTTTGTGTAATAGATGCATAAGCCACAAAACACCAAAAAGGGTAATGACAGGAAATGCCGGAGCGATAAACCGAGTCCATTTTGCGTAAAAAAATGCAGCGGGAAGAAATGCAGTTATAAATGCGATACGTAAAACATTAAGCTCTTTATTTCGCCATGATAAGAAAAAAAAGCCGATAATTCCCGCCAGCATCATCGGGAGTCCAAGTGCGAAAGGGAATATACGATTTAGTTGGAAGAGAATAGGGGTGGTATTTTCAAATTGGCGCGTGTAAAACGCTTTATATGTCCCAAGACCCACAGCTGACTCATAATCCATCGAAGTTCTAAACTCATTCCAATGGATAAAACTTTGTGGTGAAGAAAGGAAAGTAAAAAAAACTGCAACACAAATCATTAGCATAATGTGCTTCCATCTTTTTTTAAACGCAAAAATAAGAATGGGCAACACTAAAAAAAGAAGCGAAGATGTTTTTGTACCGAGCGCTATACCAACTACAATCCCAAGTAATATCGGGTGATATAACCTTTGAGACGGATGATTGAGTACTGTGAGAGAAAGATAAATAATATGAGCAAACAAAAGCATGAGAAGCGATTCTGTTGTGCCAAAGTGTGCAAATTGGACTGCATAGGGCTGAAATATAAACACCAATACGGTAAAAAGGTCCAAGAAAGTAAAGTCATTAGGTCTTTGTTTGGGTTTATATATCAACTTAATTATTTTTAATAACACAAACACAAGCATGACAGAACTGAGTGCTGAGATTGTGCGAAGCGCAATAGTTGCCTCAACGAATGTGGGCTGGCCCTCTATTCCAAATAAAAAATGTAAAAACTGGATTCCTCCATATGCAAGATAAAGGGGGAATTGGCCATATGCAAAGAAATGAGGATGGAAACAGTCCTGTAATTGAAGGCTTACAACCTGCGAGGTATCACACGTTAATTGTTGAACGGCGACTGCCATATTCCGCTCATCCGGATGCATAGGGTAAGGAAGACCCCACCCGATATTTACGAACCGGGTATAGATAAGAATTGCAAAAAGCACAAAGAACACTATTTTCACTTTCATCTCTTCATTATAGCGCGAAAGAAACTGCTCCTGCGGTTGAAAACACACACATTATATTGTATGATTGTGTAAACCAAAAACCGTAACCCTGAGCTTGTCAAAGGGTTTTCAAAACATTATCATTTTGAATTTTGGTACCACAACTTTATGTCCCAGTATGAACTTACCTTTCTTCTCAATGAAGAAACTGAGCTGCAAGTGCTCAAAGAGCTTATCACCAGCCTCGACGGTGAGATTACGAAAGAAGAAAAATGGGGTGAAAAAGCACTCGCATATCCAATTAAAAAAACATATAAAGCTCATTATTACCACTGGAAGCTTTCCATTCCGACAAAACAGGTTTCAGAGCTTCGCAAAAAGCTTAACTATAACGAAAAGCTAATACGATACCTTTTATTAGTAGTTTCCTAACACACTTATGGCAAGCAGATCAATGAATAAAGTTATCATGATAGGAAATCTTACACGCGATCCAGAATTAAAATATACACCGAACGGCACTGCAGTGTGCACATTTGGTGTTGCCACCAACCGAAGTTGGACAACTCACGATGGGCAAGTTAAAGAAGACGTTCAGTATCATCGCGTGGTGGCGTGGCAAAAACTTGCAGAATTATGTGGCAAACTCCTCACGAAGGGAAGAAAAATCTATATGGAAGGGCGACTTACCTACAGAAGTTTTACCGGAAAGGACGGTCAACAACGATCAATCACAGAAATTGTACTCGATGACTTTATCGTGTTTGATTCAAGTAAAAAAGGTGGAGCACCAGGTGAGCACAGTGCATTGGATCAAAAAGAAGCGCCAGCTGAAGCCGAGCATGAGATGCCAGCCGACGCAGCTCCATCTGCTCAAACAAATGAGTCAAAAGAGACAGTTAATCCTGATGACATACCTTTTTAAGTTATAAAGTTTATAAAGTTATTAAGTCTCAACAATATTACACACTATGAAAAATAATTGTTTTTTTTGCCAATTCAAGACAGAGCCTTCATTTAAAAGCATCGAAAATCTTGAAAAATTTTTAACTGTGAGACGAAAAATAGTAAATCGCGAACGATCACAGGTTTGTGCAAAACACCAACGCACATTTACCAAGCAGGTAAAGTATGCTCGATTTTTGGCTCTGCTTCCGTATGTCTCATACCAAGGAATGAAATAAACCTGGTATCATGAGAACATGACAATTGAGATAGAAATTGACCCAAATAGGGAGAGCGTGATTAAGGCTGGAATGAAGGTCGATTTTGATACTCCACTCTATACATCTCAAGAACGAAACTCAGTGCGTGTTGAGGTTGCAAAAACTCTATCCATCCATCCAAAACATATATTTTCTCATCTTGTAAAAAATACTGGCGACCAAGTTGAAAAGGGTGAAATAATAGCATTAAAAAAGCAGTTATTTTCCACGCAGACAGTTGTTGCACAGGTATCGGGAATAATTACTGAAGTAGACCACATTGATGGTGTGGTGCTTATAGAATCAAATCCTGCTATTGAGACAGTGGAAACATGTTGGTTTGCTGGAGAAGTGGTAACTGCTTCGAAAGGGAAGTTAACTATCAAAATAGGCAGGCATATTGTTGCGCAAGCTACCCGCATAAGTGATATTTTTGGTGGAGAACTATGGTTTCACCGTGATAAAGGTTTGATCATTCCCTCATTTCCTGTTGCCTGTGGCGAGGCAATTAACTCTTATGAAAAAGCCAAACTTGAAGCACTGGGAGTGAGAGGCGCTGTTACCACTGGGGTTATTGAATTTGAAACTCATTTTCCCACCGCTCAGTTAAAAGATAAAAATGTGTTTGATCATGTGAGACAAAAAGGATTTTCCTATTGTGTAACACAGGCCCACCGTAGTACAATTATATTTTACTCACTATGACTCGACACAAACCAGTAAGAAATATCACGAACTTCCTACTCGCAGCCTCTGTTGCGGTACTTCTCTTCGGAGGTGGGTATAGTTTTGGAAAATACCAAACCACTCAGGAACAAAAGAAACTATTTTCTCAACGAAATATGGATTTTTCGTTATTTTGGAATGTGTGGGATACCGTCTCAAAAAAATACGTTGACCAGTCTAAAATTGATCAAAAAAAGATGTATCTTGGGGCAATTAAAGGAATGGTTGCCTCAATAGACGATCCTTACACATTTTTTTTGGACACAGAAGAAAACAAACAGTCGAAAGACAATCTTGGAGGTAAGTTTGAAGGGATTGGAGCACAGTTAGGGCTTAAGGACAATCTAGTTGTTGTAGTTGCACCGCTTAAGAACTCCCCCGCAGAAAAGGCAGGAATAAAAGCTGGTGACATTATCTACAAGGTTGATAATACAGAAACAAAGGATTTACCACTCACACGTGTTGTCTCGCTTGTCCGAGGTGATCTGGGCACAAAAGTTACCCTTTCTATTGTTCGAGCTGGTAAACAACTTGAGTTTGTAGTGGTGAGAGATGTGATACAGGTTGATTCAGTCGAACTTACATATGAAAAAAATATTGCACACCTCAAGCTGAATCAGTTCGGTGATAAAACAGTGGATGAATGGGAAAATAAAGTTGCTGATATAAAGCTCAAATGGGAAAGAGGAGAGATTAAAGGACTCGTCTTGGACCTTCGTGATAATCCAGGAGGCTATCTTGAAAGTTCGGTTTATCTTGCAGGTGAATTTTTACCAGCTGGTAAGATTGTGGTTAAGCAAGAATCTGTTGTATACGAAACAAAGACCTATACAGTAAACCGTCAAGGCAAGTTACTTGATATTCCAATGGTAGTTCTTGTCAATAAAGGGTCAGCCTCTGCGTCAGAGATTCTTTCTGGAGCGCTTCGAGACAACAAAAGAGCAATGCTTATTGGTGAAAAAACATTTGGAAAGGGATCGGTACAGGAGGCGATTGATCTGGGCGATAATGCCGGTCTCCATGTTACAGTGGCGAAATGGGTATTACCAGGAGGTGAGTGGATCAATGGAAAAGGAATCGAG
>CAZLSE010000001.1:0-115886 GCA_964562055.1 uncultured Gammaproteobacteria bacterium | reverse complement strand
ATGCGAGTGGAACAGTTGTGGGAGAGGTAGTTGGGGAGGGGGGGATGCTGATAAGGTATGACACCGTTTTATTTATCTTTTCCACATGTTGTCCATAACGTATTCCGACAATTAAAAGAAGTATTGCGCCAAGAAAAGAAAGAAATATATAGGGGATTGTTCGTCGTGTCATATATCTAACCTAAGTATACATGCTTTACGTGCTTACATGTGGCTTTTTCGGGGTTTTAAAAAATTGTCGAATAACCTCCTCAATGCTTATATCTTCAACAGTGAGGTCGGAGAATGAAAGTAGTTTTGCAATTTCTTTAATTTTTTCCGGAAGAAGTGACCGTTTAACTGAAAATACAAGTTGCGGATAGGTATAGGAAACTGGTTGTCCTATAGAGGTTAAATCAGTGTTCTTTGGTAGTTTATCAAGGGTTATTTTGATGCGTTTTTCAGTCGAGTATTGTGCAATTATATTATTTAGTGATCCATCGTACATAATAGTTCCATGATCAATAATTATGAGCCGCTTTGCGAGTCGTTTCACATCTTCAAGATAGTGACTTGTCAAAATTACCGTTGCCTTATACATGCGTTGATATTTTCGTATAAACTCACGTATTGCCTCTTGAGAAAAAATATCAAGACCAATGGTGGGTTCGTCAAGAAATACAATTTTTGGTCTATAGAGGAGACCGTTAATAAGTTCCATTTTCATTCTTTCCCCCAGTGAAAGTGTTTTAATAGGTTTTGTAACTAAGTCGCCACACTTCAAAATATCAAGTAGTGTATTTTTTGTTGTCTGAAATGCTGTTTCGTCAATTTGGTATACGGCCTTTTGAATGTCAAAGCTATCTTGTGCGGGTAAATCCCACACCAGTTGATTTCGTTGCCCCATTACAAACGCAATTTGTCGAAGAAAGTCATGATTTTTGTCGAATGGGTTTTGTCCAAGCACAGATATTGAGCCCTGACTGGGGTGAAGTATGCCTGCAAGCATTTTAAGTGTCGTAGTTTTACCAGCTCCGTTTGGCCCAATAAATCCCACAAATTCACCTTGTTCTATAGAAAACGATGCATTGTCGACCGCGACTTGTTCTTTAAACTGGCGAAATAACACATCCCTTATAAAATTTTTTTGTCGGATATGAGATTTATATATTTTAGTAAGGTTTTTGACGGTAATCATAGCATGTAATCACAAATCGCAAATAACAAATTCACAATTCTGCACCCTAGCCTCCCCAGCTTTGATACTTTTCAAGAGCAAAATGCCAAAATTGCATTGCACAAACAAACAGTATCGATGATAACACAAATGCGGCTACATAGCCCATAGGAGACAATAGTCCAAATAGCGCTTGAGGGGGATATGCAGTCATAACACCAACGGGTATGATAAAGGTAAAAATAGATTTGAAGGGCTCTTTGTAAATATCAAGAGGAAACCGACCAAGGCTCATAATATCCCTATAGATCATAATGGTGTGGTCTACTTCAGTCGACAAAATACCAAAAGCCAACACGATAATATGAAATGAGGTGCTTATCCAAAATGCGTTCATAATAAGTACCACAAATCCAACACTCTGCATTATTGTTGCTCCAAGGTGAGATATGAGATATAGGGTGTATGCAATGTAAGGAATGAGGAGAAATACATCTAAAATATCTACTCCTCCAACGAGAACACGCATAAATGGGTGGTAAGGCTTAAGTAGTACTGTATCAAGTGCGCCTGAGCTCACCAACCATCGAAATCGATACACTTCGCGAAATAATATTTGAGAAACAGTATCGACGATGGTAAATACCATGTAAAAAAGCGCTACCTGCTCAAATGAGTAGCCCTGCAAGGCGCGTGTTCGTTGAAAAATAAACAATAGGAATAAGAATAAGAGAAAAAACCGAAGTATCTTACCGAGGGTAAAAAATACGATGCCCGTTCTTCCTTGAAGCGAAGTTCGGATGGCATTTTGTGAAAACAGTAAAAAAATTCGAATATTATTTTTCATATGTTATTTCCCCCAAAAAGAAAAATCACGCATACCTTTTCTCCATACTGCTAACGTTGCCATATACAATAGGCCAACCCATACTCCAGCAGTGATAAGTTGGGTCATGATAACCTCATAATCAACTCCTTTAACCAATAAATGTCCTGGAAGGAAAAAAAAGTAAGGTATGGGAGTATACAGGAGTATGCGATACACGTTGTGTGGGAGAAGATCGAGTGGAAAAAATGCTCCTGAGACAAAAAATATTACAGTGAAAAAGATAAAACGTGGAGCCCATATCTCAGTTGTCCAAAAAGCCACAAACGAGAGCAGAAGATTGATAAAAAACATCAGCAATATTCCGCAGATTAGAAAATAGATGAAATAGAATGAAATGTGAGGTTGAACAAGTGAGATATTAAGCAAAAAGGCAACGAGTATTAGTTCTCCAATACTAAACAGACCATTTAGCAGTTTGTCTACCGCATCATTTGTTGCGTATGTTTTAAACACAGATAACGGCTTGAGAATGAGGTTCATTATTGAGCCGTCATTTATATCACTTGCGAGTTGAGTGGTACGCGTACTCGAACTGAGTGTCATAATAGCCACAGTAAAGAGTATGTATGAAAGAAGTTCAATACGAGAGTATGCTCCAAATATGGGTCGTGTCTCATAGACTGCGATCCAAAAAAACATGGTAATAAATGTTGAGAAAATCATACGAAATCGCCACATAATAAAATTGAGACGATAGGCAAAATATTCTTTGAGCTTGATGTAAAACAATACTAGATATAGTTTCATGAGATGATGACAAGTATACAATTGTCTAATGAATTTGACAAAAAGAGAGTGAGTATTATATACTTCAGGTGATCCTCGGCGATTGGATAGGCAATTTGAAAACTTTTTCTGAACATTTCAAAATTAGGGTATCTTTAAGCAATTAAAGAAATCTGGCGAGTATCGTGGCTTCGGCCAAGATCTTACCATAGCCCTTTAACGCCATCAAGAAAAAGTTCTTGACTTCCATCGTGGGGGATCATATGTATTCGTTCAGTAGGCAACAGCCTCCTTGTTGCTTTGAAATCATGCACGATAAACAGTTTTTTTTAACACGATTATCAGTATTTCACTTTTGCGTCATTTGACCAAAGTGATTCTTTATTAATTTATTTATCTCTCTTTATGTTTACAAGACGCGCAAAACCTGCACAGAAGGAACCTGTTTCTTCACAGGAGCAACAATCTGAAGCACTTGATGTCTCTAAAATGCTTGATCAACTTGAATCAAAGCCGATTATGCCTGTTGACTCACTGGATGACAAGCCGTCCGTTGAGTCTCAAACTTTACCACCTCCTCCACAGCAGGGCGGAAAACCTCTCGAAGAGCGTCTTAAAGAAGATCTTAAGATGAGTTATCCAGCAAAAGGAATTTTAGATGTAACCTATGGGGGTTACGGCTTTTTGCGAAAAGATTATGTTATTAATCCTGATAATGATATTTACGTATCCACATCTCAAATACGTCGTTTTTGGCTTCGAAAGGGTGATGAGGTAGAAGGTCTTGCCCGTCCTGCAAAAGAAGGTGAGCGATTTCACTCTCTTTTACTTATTAAGAAAATAAATGGAGTTGAGGTTACCGAAGAGCAAAGCAGAACAAGACCCGAGTTTGATCGCCTTACTTCCCTACATCCAAATAAACAAATTCGACTTGAAACGAATCCAGATGTACTTTCAACACGTATTGTAGACCTTATTGCTCCTATCGGATTTGGTCAGCGCGCACTCATTGTCTCGCAGCCAAAAGCCGGCAAAACAACATTTCTCAAAGAAATGGCAGAGGCAATTTCCATCAATCATCCTGATGCCCTGCTCATGGCAATACTTATTGGAGAGAGGCCAGAAGAAGTTACAGAGATTAAGAGATTTATAAAAGGAGAGGTTGCAGCATCAAACTTTGATGAATCACCTCGTCAACAAGTAAAAGTAGCCCATCTGGCACTTGATCGGGCTCGCCGTATGGTGGAGATGGGGAAGCATGTCATAATCCTGCTTGACTCTATTACCCGTCTTGCACGCGCCCTTAACATGGCTGTTGGCCAGGGTGGTCGTGGCACAGGACGCAGTATGTCGGGCGGTTTTGATCCATCAGCGCTTTATCCGGCAAAAAAGTTTTTAGGTGCAGCGCGTAACTGTGAAGAGGGTGGAAGTTTAACCATCATCGGTACCGCTCTTGTCAAAACAGAGTCACGTATGGACGACCTTATTTACGAAGAGTTTAAGGGTACTGGGAACATGGAGATTCACCTTGATCGCGCATTTGCCGACAAGCGGGTTTATCCAGCAATAGATATTGAAAAATCAGGCACCCGTCACGAAGAACTTCTCTTTAGCCCAGATCAGCTCAAGAAAATTACCACATTGCGCCGCATGTTGTCACTTCTTACACCTGAAGAGCGACTTACCGCAATGATAGACAAACTGTCCAAGGTAAAGACCAATGCTGAATTCTTGGAGAGCTTAAAAGGATAAGAAGCATCAGGTAACAATTTTAAATTTTCAAATGTCAATAAAGCAATGTGCGTTAGGGTATGTTGAGCGCTTTATTGCCCTTGTTTTGTTTATAGTTTTATCACCCCTTTTCATAGTATTTTTTATTGTGGTCAAAACCACTTCGCCTGGATCATTTTTATTTAAACAACTGCGCATGGGGAAAGACAACAAACCCTTTTGGATCTTTAAAATTAGGACAATGGTGGAAGGCGCTGAAAGACTAAAATCAAAAGTTCAAAGCCTCAATGAAGCAGACGGCCCCGTATTTAAAATAAGGCACGATCCTCGCTATACACGAGTAGGTAAGTTTCTATCACATACTGCACTTGACGAGCTTCCACAGCTTATAAATGTAATAAGAGGTGAAATGGCGTTTGTAGGACCTCGTCCTCTGCCGGTTTCAGAAGCAAAAAAGGTACCTGCAAAGTATGTAGCGCGTTTTTCTGTGCTTCCTGGTATAACGTCAACGTGGATTGTAGAGGGTGCACACGCTCTTTCTTTTAAACGATGGATGGAACTTGACTGCGAGTATGCACGGAATAAGTCTGTCTGGATGGATATACAAATACTTCTCTATACTGTACGGGTTGTATTTTTAGCTGCAATAAAAGACTAAAATATATACATATTCAAATCTGAATCCTCGCACATACCCTTTTTTGCGCGCCGGCGTGCATGGCTTTTCCACGCCCGCCAAATGCTATTCCATCCCGCACGAGGTCGCAAAAAAGGGTATCGTGCTGCGGATTATGTGAGATCTTTTTAGTGATAAAGTCACTAAGAAAGATATGAAAATGTGTGCAATGTCTATATATTGTGGATAACTCACCCTTTGCGGGAATTATATATTTTACGACGTTCAAATACGCTTGACTTTTATTTTTCATTCTTCGTATACTGCATACTGGTAGGGGGTATATAGATAGATTGAAATTTTAAATTATAAAATTACAAATGTAGCGTATGGAACTATCTCAAAGAATAAGTAGGATTGTGGGTCAACTTAAAGGGATCCAAAAGATGGTAGATGAAAAACGAGAGTGTGGCGACATACTTCAACAAATATCGGCAGTTAAAAAGGCAATTGATAGCCTGTCAAAGGAAATAGTGGTATCTAATATTTGCGAGTATCTGCCCCATAGGGACGTTGACAAGGTGAGTCGTATGATTGAACGAGCCATTAAACTATAATCGGAATTTTTCATTATAAATTTTATTACATTTTTACTATTTCAATTAACATTGAAAATGTAAAATTCAATAAGTACCTATGAGTAAATCAGATTTACAGAACGTAATTATTATCGGTGGGGGGGCGGCAGGTCTTTCTGCAGCCGTTTATTTAGCACGAGCGGGTCTTTCCCCCCTTGTGTTTGCAGGTTCTCCTCCTGGAGGTCAGTTAATGTTGACTACTGAGGTGGAAAATTTTCCGGGCACCGATAGTGTACTCGGCCCCCAGCTTATTGAAAATTTACGTAATCAATCCAAAAAATTTGGCACAACGATCGTAGATGAAAATATAACGTCTGTAGATCTTAAAAATAAGCCATTTACAGTAGTATCGGGGGGCGGAAAAACATTTCATACCAAGGCAATCATTATTGCAACAGGAGCACGTGCATTATGGCTTGGGCTTGCATCTGAACAACGATTACGAGGAAAGGGCGTGTCTGCATGTGCTACGTGCGACGCATTTTTTTTCCGGAATAAACAAGTGGCAGTAATCGGAGGTGGCGATAGTGCGCTTGAAGAGGCACTTACTCTGACAAAATTTGCATCAAAGGTGTATGTAGTTCATAGACGCGACTCTTTTAAAGCGTCAAAAATTATGCAAAAACGAGTGCTTGAACATGACAAAATTGAGGTAATTTGGAACGCCCAAGTAGAAGAGGTGCTTGGACAAATGAAGGTTGAAGGCTTAAAGCTTAAGATAGGAAATGACACTCGTGAAGTGAAAGTAGAGGGGGTATTTGTGGCCATTGGACACAGACCAGATACCGACCTCGTAAAGGATAAGGTAGAACTTGATGCAAAAGGATATGTAGTAACCACATCTATTGCAGCACTTATCAATTTTTCAAAACAAACTTATTCTCAAGAACAATTTGATGTTTGTTATCAAACAATGACATCGGTTCCAGGAGTTTTTGGCGCTGGTGATTGTGTCGATCATGTATACAAACAAGCCTCCACTGCTGCCGGTCTCGGTGTGCAGGCATCATTAGACGTTGAACGGTGGCTTGAGTCGCAAACATACTAATTCCTATGGAAAACCAAGGGCAAAAAATGCTGGAGACAGCACAAAATACCATTCTAAAAGTAGGTCAGTCAATGGGACTTGATAATAGTGTTATTCAGCGGCTTATAGAGCCAGACGCGGTACATGAATATACTATTTCGGCAACGGTAAAAGGAAAGAATGTTTTGTTAAAAGCATATCGAATTCAACACAATAATGCTCTTGGCCCCTATAAAGGAGGAATTCGATTTCATCCAGGAGTATCAAGAGAAGAAGTGCAGGCACTTGCAACACTAATGACAATTAAATGTGCGGTTGCGGGGCTCCCATATGGAGGAGGTAAGGGTGGTGTGATAGTCAATCCAAAGGAGTTATCAGAAAAAGAACTTGAACACATATCAAAGTCATACGCTCGTGCAATTTATAACATTATCGGTCCTGAAAAAGACGTTCCTGCTCCGGATGTGAATACCAATCCCGTCATTATGAAATGGATGATGGATGAGATTCTTTTTATTAGTCGAAAGTCGAAAGTCGAAAGTCGAAAGTATAAACAACTGCCTGCAACATTTACCGGAAAGCCGGTGAAAAATGGAGGAACTCTAGGACGTACAGAGGCCACAGGGAGAGGTGGTGTCATTATTCTTGAAGCGTTATTGGAAAAGATAAAAAAGAATAAAAAAGGCATGACGGTTGCCGTACAGGGATTTGGTAATGTGGGATATTATTTCGCTCAAATCGCAAAGGAGCAAGGCTTTTCAGTGGTGGCTGTTTCTGATTCAAAAGGAGGAATCGTTGAACACTCTTTCTCGGAGTCGCTCGATCCGAAAACAATTTTGGAATGTAAAAAAAATAAGGGTATGCTTGCCGGATGCTACTGTGTGGGTGGTGTGTGTGATATCCAAAAAGGGAAGAGTATTACCAATAATAATCTTCTTGAGCTCCCTGTTGATATTTTGGTTCCAGCAGCGCTTGAGAATGTAATAACAAAGGATAATATGCATAACATTAAAGCATCAATTATTATCGAAATGGCAAATGGACCCATATCACAGGAGGCATATGATTATCTCACAAAAAAAGGCGTATTAATTGTGCCTGATGTACTGGCCAATAGTGGAGGCGTAACCGTCTCATATCTTGAGTGGTATCAAAATATGAAGGGTCAAATATGGACAGAAAAAAAAGTCAATACTCAACTTAAACAGATGATGCATTCATCTTTTGCAGAAATTTGGAACACATATATCAAGAAGAAAACGAGTCTCAAAGATGCGGCATTTCAAACAGCACTAGCTCGAATCATGAGAAAAAAATAGCGAAGTCCATTGCTATTTTCAAAAGAGGACTGTACACTTGAATGTGTTATGAATTCGTGCCTATTGGTATGGTAGTTGCCCAACTCAAGCGATACGTCGTGTATTTCTTCATTTTGCTTATACCGTTTATCCTTTTTCCTCTCACTCAAGATATATTCATGGTTCCCAAATGGTTATTTACTGCATTTATTGTTTTAACGTTGATGACATTATCCATAGTAGAATTGATTTTTTCCAAAAAAATACGTTGGGAGAGTGAAGAGTTTGACTCGTCTGTATTATTGTTTATTATTGCATCTTCGGTATCGCTAATAATTGGATCAACTAACAAGATTCAGGCTCTCTTGTCAGTCCAATTTGGATTAATAACGTTCGTAATATTGGGATTGTTATACTTTTATATTTCACGATTACACATACAAAGAAAAATAGTTTTTCTCCTTATATACCTGGTAAGCATTGTCTTTTCGATAAGTACTTATTTTTCATATATACCTGCACTTACCAAAGTACTTCCGGACACAGTTGGTTCAATGATTGCATTTAATACGACTGCAGGCAATCCAGCAGAGACACTTATTCTTCTTGGATTTTTTTGGTGTGTGCTCCTGGGTTCTGTCGTAGAGATCCGTTCTAATTGGAAGATAATTGCTGTAGTTGTGGGAGGGCTCGCCTTGGTTTCAATCGCGACAGTTATTGTGGGTCTCTCAATAATTACCAACAGAACAATACTAGTACTTCCGTCATTTACTCATTCATGGTATACCGTACTTGAGGTGTTTAAATCTCCAATGACTGCATTGTTTGGAGTAGGCATTGGTAATTTTGCAACCATTTTTCCTCGCGTAAAGGACGCAGAGTTTTTATCGTCTACTTATTGGCAATTATCATCATTTACATTTAGTAGATCGGTACTTTTTCATGTTATCGTAGAATTGGGAATGTTAGGAGCTGCGGCATTTGCATTGATGTTTGGTTCATTTGTTAAGCGAATTTTTACCACAGAGCGTGGTCATATGGACAGGATAATTGCGTTGTTTTTTGTTGCGGCATCGCTTATTTTCCCGCCCACGTTCCTGTTTTTCATCCTTTTCTTTGTATGGGCGGGGTATAGCATGCAGAAATCTGACAGAAGACATACGATAGTGCATTTATCTGAAATACCTGCAATGCATATTGGATTTGTAATAATTACGATGCTTATTGTTGGGGGGTCTATATTTGGTCTGTATCGGGTCTACAATGCTGATCGACTCTATAAACAGGCTTTACTTACTACAAATCTCAAATCGGCATACGACACAATGCGACTTGCGGTATTGCAAAACCCCTATGATGAACGAATTCGTACAGGATTTGTCGGGGTGCATATGTTGGTGGCAAACACCATTGCTCAGAATGCGCAAAATACCGAAACCGGAACAACACTTAGCGAACAGGATAAACAAACCATTTCACAGGCAATTCAAGCGGCGATTGAGGAGGCAAAAGCCGTAGTAAGTCTGAACCCTCGAAAAGCTGCCAATTGGGATGTGCTTGCAAATGTATACAAAAACATTCTTCCCCTTGCACAGGGTGCCGATGCGTGGGCATTGTCAGCATATCAACGCGCAATAATTCTTGATCCACAAAATCCAACATATAGGCTTGCTTTGGGTGGTGTATATTATCAACTAAAGCAGTATGATGAGGCAATGCGCGCATTTGAACAAGCCGCGATGCTCAAACAAGATTGGCCCAACGCGCAATATAACTATGCATGGGCGGCGTATCAAAAAGGAGATTTTCAACGAGCAGCGCTTGCTATGCAAAGCACCGTGTCACTTATCGATCCGAAGCAAAACGAGGCAGATTACAAAAAAGCACAAGCAGATCTTGAAGAGTTTAAACAAAAGCTGCCAGCAGAGTTCCAGCCAACAAATGAACAAACTCAGTCCAATCAGAATTCAATATTAACTCTGCCGCCAGATCAAGATCAGGTAGATGAAAAAATAAACCTTCCCGAATCAGCCTCGCCTACCGCAACACTGCCGTAGGGGATTTGTGAGTGTGGAGTGGTATAATTGAGTATGAAGGAATTTGTCGAATTTCTCCTTTTTTTCAGAGGATATATCGTTGCAAAAACGATAGCATTCAGCACGCAGTTTGAAGCGGTAAAAGATGTAATTGTTTCTTTTCTCATTGCAAAAAGAGGGAAGTATTCATCTTCATTTTTAAACAGCTCACTGGTAGTCTTGACGGCAATTGCTATAGTAGCTGGGCCGATTATTGCAGAAAATAATCCGTTCGTACCCATAATAGCTCAACGATATGATCAGTCAAACGAAGCCACTATAGTTTCCTACAATCCATATGAAACCACACTGTCTACCGTCATCTCGGCTAAACCACGAGATAAGGTTGAAAATTATCGAGTACGATCAGGAGACACACTTGCATCTATAGCAGAAAAATTTGGCATTTCAGTCGATTCCATCAAGTGGGCCAACAATCTTAAGTCAGATACGATAAAACCCGATGAAACATTAAAGATTCCTCCCGTTACAGGTGTGGTTCATACCGTAGTTTCCGGAGAAACTGTTTATTCCATCGCGAAAAAATATAATACTTCAGCACAGAACATAGTAAATTTTATCTTTAATGATTTTGCAGATCTTGATACGTTTGCACTACGAGCAGGACAAGTACTCTATGTTCCAGATGGTGTTATTGAACCAGAACAACCAAAATACATTGCTCAGGCACCCCAGTATGCAAATGCAATAGCTGGACTTCGTGGTTCTTCAAGTTTTATCTGGCCAACAACCGGTGTTATAACTCAATATCCCACGTGGTATCACATGGCATTTGATATCGCAAGTAATGGAGGACCCCCGATTTTAGCTGCAGACACAGGTACAGTGACCTATGCAGGATGTATTAACTGGGGATACGGCTGTCACGTTATGGTAGACCATGGAAACGGCTTCCAAACACTGTATGGTCATATGTCGTCGCTTTCGGTTAGTGCGGGGCAGGCGGTAAGTCAAGGCGCACAGCTGGGTATCATGGGTTCAACAGGTAGATCAACCGGCCCCCATCTTCATTTTGAAGTTCGCCTTAATGGAGCACTACAAAATCCTCAGAATTACCTCAAGTAGTACTCTTGACCCTAAGCTATCAACTCCAATCTTAAAGATGTATAGATATCAGAGTTCAGTGTTTAGAGTTTAGAGTTGCCTGTTTCTATTGGACTTCAATGCCCGAGAAGTTGAAATTGCCTTCAAATCTCAGCGTCCCCACACTTATATTTTGAGTAGATGTCTCGCACCAGGATGTATACTGCGGTCCTGCAATATAAGGTGCAACTCTGTATTGGTACGTAGTATTGTTTTCCACCGGTGAATCAATGTATGACACTGTGTTTGCGCCAAGCGCCATATTTACATTGGTCCAGCCTCCACCATTCATATTTTTCTGAATTGCATATCCTGCTTCTATAGATGCATTGTCAGTCCATTCAATTACGTTGGTGGTACCAACGCGAGTCACTTTACAGTTTGTAGCTGGTTCAATAGGAGTTGTGGTAAAAGAATACGGACTAACCTGAGTCCCAGACCATGTATTAATTCCGTCAGGATCAATAGCTGTTGATTTCCAGTAATATGTAGTCCAGTAGTTAAGGGGGGTTGACAGGGTATAAATTCCCTGCGTTGCCGAATTATAGGCAGTATTAGAATCTGCATTTTGGCCGCTCCACCCTGTTTGAGACTGAGTCTGGTCAAATGTTTGACAGTTTTGTGTCATATTACTATCTGTACAAAAGGTAATTTTATATTGGAGATAATCACTGTTGGGGTCAGTGGCGGTGGTATAAAACGATGGTGTGCGAGATACCGAAGTTGCTGTGTTTGCAGGTGAATTAAGTGATGGAGTATTGGGGGCAGTATTTACTGTATATTGCATGGAAACCGCACTCATACTTGCTGATACCGCTTCATCACCACTGTGAAAAATAGAACGGTATTGAAAATATCTATTTCCAGTGCTTGATGTAATTGTCGATCCAAGTGGGTTTGTGAGATAATCACTTCCCATTGTTAAATTATCTAGCCACACATTTCTGCCTTCTTCGCCATTAGTTATTCGTATAAGAAGCTGAGATGTTGAGTCGACATGCGTATTAAGCGGAGTTGTGATATTCCAATATTCAGTCTGCCACTTAAACACATCGGCATTTACGGTAAATCCTCCGGGCGGCACCACACTTCCTGCGTCCCAAGATGCAACGGTAGTTGCTCCAGTGCTTGGAACTATAGAAGTAACGGTACCCTGTGCTTTGTATTCCGTACCATTATAATTCTCACGTACGATTATTTTATCTCCTCTAAAAAGTTTACTTCCTTTTTGTGATAACCCGTAGCCTGTTCCATCTACGGTGAAAGAAAGATCATTGGTATTCGCTATTAGATTACCGGAGTCCAGTTTCGCGCCAAATTCAATGGTAATAGGATGGGTGCGAAGGCCGTATTCATATGACTGTCTAATTTCCTCTTGAGAGCGTGCAACTCCGCTTATCCGAAGTTCATCAATTTTACCTACATATTTGTTGGTATATCCATTTCCTATCATCGCGTTTAGACTACTTGCAGTTGCCGATGCGTATGATGCAGTTGTTGAATTGGTTTTAACGCCATTTATATACCAGGTAAGTGTCAATCCAGAAAGATCACGAACGAGTGCAACATGATTCCATTGGTTGATTGTTAGGGGGGTGGATGAGTTAAAACCCTGGTATGGTGTAGTATCGGCTCCTGCGGTGCCATAATAATAATTTAACGTTCGATTAGTCTCTTGAGTAATTGTTCCCTCGCCGCCGTATGATTTATTATACGGATTCCGGCGTAGGGTAAAATCTGTGGGATACAGCCACATCTCGATTGTCTGATTGCCTGTCATTTGTAGTGCACTTGGATTATATAAATTGACAAAGTTATTCCCATCAAATTTCATAGACTTACCAATCTTACCCGATTCAATTAATCGCTCAGGATTCGCATATCGTATTTGAACATTGTCAATATATGAATTGGTCGCCTGATATTGCCACCCCTCGAATCGCCAAGTTTGACCTGTTGGCATTAGTGCATTTGTATATTCGGCAAATACTCGTGGATCGGAACGGTTCCAAACAGCCATGTAAAAGCCGTTTACATCATCCACACGAAGCAAAGCCCGATACCAAGTATTTGTTGCGGCTGTCGCAATAAGCGTTTTCGGATAATAGTAGTTTACCGCATTTGGGGAATACTGGACACGAAGGCCTCCTATTTGATCTTCCTGAATTGCCCACCGATGACCTCCTGTGGTAGTTAGTGCTCCCATGTGCCAATTTGTTGTTGCGGTCCGATAGAAATCAAATACTACTTCCTGGCCAGAAGTTATGGTGGGGGTAGTTTGATGATACGATACATATCCAGCCCCTGTACCAAGTACATTTAAAACGTTTTCTCCACCTAAGTTGGTTGGTGCGGTATGATAGGTTGGGTTGTATGTCCAAAACGTTGCGTCGGACGTATTAAAATTGTCATATTTTATACTGCTTTCTCCATGATTACCACCAGCAGAGTCACGTACCGGGTATCCGGCAACACCATTATATTGATTGCCAACTCCCTCATCCATTTTCCAATGTCCAATTACATTACTATCTGACTGATATTGAGAATATTCGTTTTCACCCACTGATACGGACAGATAATTTCCCGGTCTATCACCCGCTATCTGAAATGCAAGCATTTTTTTATTTCTAAGGTCGACAGGCGATAGAGAGAATGAGTGAATACTCTGTTGCGAAAAGGTAGCCGAGCGCTTTATTTCTTCCGGTGAACGTGCAAGGTTTGAGATTCGCACTTCATCAATAACTCCATTAAAATAATGCCCATTTAAATCACCCGGCCTCCCAATACTGACTACATCATCGCTTGTAGTAGTTACACCCGCGCATGTATTTACGGTACAGGTTGATGACTGCCTTACTCCATCCACATAAAACTGAGGTTTATGCGTGTCATAGGTAACCGCAACGTGATACCACCTATTCGGAAGTAGATTGGAATTTTGAGAACTTGCAATATGATAAGTAAGACCTCCTCCTAAAAAATAATATTCTAGTTCATCTCCGTTCGTACGAAACACGTAGTTAAACTCATTCAAGCTCACATCTCGTTTACCCACTATAGTCTGATATCCGGTCGTATTATTTAGTTTTATCCATGCCTCAAGCGATATACCTGTTGAAATATCAAGTGAGTTTGCATCGGAAGCCGAAATGTATGCAGTTGTTCCATTAAAACTCATAGCTCTTCCTGATATTCCGGGCACTGTAGTTGTGTTGGATGGAGTCGCATGATTACCAAAACCGGACGCATCCTTAAGATATGCCCCGCTTCCGTTTACTTCATCCAACTTCCAATACGCAACAACTGCGCTGTCTGTGGCAATCGAGCTACGTATTACTGTAGATGCTGAGCTTTCGGTTTTTACAACGGAGTCAGTAGCAATATTTGGTTGTGTTGCAAGGACTAAATTATATTTGTTTGCAAGATAACGTTCCATTTTTTTACGTTCGGTATCAGAAAGTACACGATTGTATATAATTACCTCAGCAATATCAGCATTTGAGAATTCACTTGCTCCCGCATGTCCAACTAATGCAAGTCCATTTGGGCCCTGAGCTCCATATGGCCCACTGGCAAACAGATTACCGTCTTCATATGCTTGTGATATGGTTCCATTATGGGTTGACGTATATACATGCCAGCTTGTATCAGTCAAAGATTCACGAATTTGTGAGACCCAACCGTTGAAATAAGCTTGTCGTTTATATCCACTATGATATCCAAGAAGCCAGTTATTTGCTAAGCCAGAAAGGATACGTCCATTTGCTCCACCTGTTTGGCGAGAAAGGTAAATAACTGTGGATGGTGTAGAAAAATTTGTTGCGTTTGTCATGGTTTGTGAGCTAGCAGCAGTAAATCGTACGACCGGTTTTCCGTTGATAATATTTGTTTTATATGCTGGTTGTTGTGGGCCATTTGTCTGGGTAAATGTACGATTATTTCCCGAACTATCACTCCAGGATGGTAATGCTTGACCGTCAGAATATCCATTTATTGCGTCAGCTTTCAGCCAGAGGGCAAGACCAGTCAGCGAATCTGGCTCTGGCGGTGAAACCGAATCAAACGAATTGATGAGTGTATCTTTTGTGGTTGGGGTCCACGCTTCCCATGTACCGTCATCCGGATTGGCTGAGTTACCCACACGTGTTTGAAGTTCAACTGCGCCAACATTGTAATTTGATATTACTTCGGCTGGTGTCCAAACTCTTGAGTAAATACTTACCGAGTCGATAACTCCCTCAAACCATTGTTCTGACGCATTATCACTCGAACCAATTTTAAGCGCGGTGGTGGTATTTTGAATAGTTGTGAACGCAGTGTTGGAGCTTGTGCTTTTTTGAACACCGTTAAAGTAAATAAAGCACTTATCATCAGATGTAATCGTACCCACAATATGAGTCCATTCTCCAGCAGGTGGCAAAACACCGGCACCAGTATCACAGGTAATTTGATTAGAAGACGCGTCACGGACCGCAAAACGAACCCCGGCAGTATCGTCCATACGCATAAAAAAAGCATTTCCAGCTACAGAATAGTCAGCCTTAGCAACGATAGTATGATAAATTGGACCGACAGGAATATATTTGAGGTATATCCAAGCGGAAACAGTAAGCTGACTTAGTCCATCAAACTGGGTTACATCTCCCACCGAAATCATGTCATTTACTCCATCAAACATAAGTGCTCCTTCGCCCCATTTTCTGTTTTCCTGTGTCCATCCAGATGAGACTACAACATCACGTGCAGAAGTATTTGAAAAGCCACTTAATGTACCATTGCATGTGGCACCACACGAGCCGGCGTTATTAGTTGCAGTTGTTCCGGATGACTCATTCAGCTTCCAGTGAGCCACTAAATTTGCGGTATTGAAAGGAGTTTCACCATCGCCAGTTTGTACTCCACCCTCAGTCCAGGTAAATGAATTCCAGGCTGATACTTTAGTAAGATCGATAATCTCAGATGTGTACATGGCACTCGGTCTGCGTAACGCTGCAGCCTTAATTTCTTCTGGGGTTCGGGCAACCCTACTTATACGAACTTCATCAATTTGGCCTGTAAAATAAAAGGGCGTTGTCCAATTAAATTTTCCAATTACTAAGCCACCAGCGGTACTTATGTCACGAACTCCTGTTTTTCCTACGTCTGTACCCTCAAGTCTCCCATCCACATAAACCGACACCTCTTCGTCAGTGAATACACAGGCACCATGATGCCATTTACCGTCATTTACTAAAGCGCTTGATGAGGCTTGAAGGTAGTCGGATCCGCTATTTGCCTGATACCACTTACATCTGAGTTGGTTTGTTGGTGTTTTATTCATTATGTAAAGCCAGTCCGATGTTGTGCCATGATTTACTATGCTGTTGGTATTTGCACTTTCAGTTGTTTTAAACCAAGCCTCAACGGTAACCTCTCCGGTTTGGGGAAAAGAACTTGCATTAGATACGGTAAGAAAGTCAGATGACCCGTTAAACGAACGCGCATTGCCAATAACACCATTTGTTACCGATGTACCAGTGGGTATACCAGTATTACTGTTTCCTGAAGAATCAAGCAAATTGCCTGATGCTTCATTCATGTGCCATAGTCCAACGGTATATTGGTCTGCAAATAACTCCTGATATGAGCTTTCAAGTTGTGCAAATGAACCATTACCGGCATCTATGGTGTTATTAAATTCGCCGGTTGCAAATAATGCGGTTGTATTATGCGTTACTGTAGGATCAATGATAATAGGGAGCACACGTGACGGATTATGAAGCCAGTTTGGATCCACCTCAATATCGAGTACATACTTATCATTTGATGAGAAAACAGTTGAATTTGATTTTTTTCCGCCGGCAAGAAGGGAAATTGTAACTTGTGCATCGTTTCGAGTTGTTTCATTAGTTATAGTTTTACCATCTGCTTTTTTTAGGTTATACCTGACTGCATATGAGACAGCGCCTGTTGCATCTTTTACAAACGGACGATCAAAATGAAACTGATATTCTCCATTAGTATCATAAAAAGCAATTATTCCTTCGTTTGATATGGATGGGGTAACACCCTGCGTATTAATAACACTCGAAAAGATGTTTTCTTGAGGGATTTTGTGGAGAATTATTTCTTCTTTAATGCCTCCCGGAACAACATTATATCGGGTTTCAATAGGGAGGTTTTGAGATTTGTAAATGAGAGTATCATCAGCATAAACTATCGTTGTATTTTGAAACGGATAACTAAATTCAAGTGAATTACCTTCCCGTTCAACACGTACAGTAACGTCGGTATCATTCTTTTTGTAATACGCTGTTAATGCCTGAGGAATGGATGATTTATATTCCCATTCACCAAACAGTTGACGTTCAAATGCAGGCTTCTTTTGAGGATTAAGTTGGAATAGGAGCAGGCCAAATAGTGCAGAAAATGCCACAATTGCACCGATAATAACAATTTGTCCGCGATTTCGTGTGAGCTGTGATAGAGAGCGAAATTTCATGATAAAAATATTCGTGTATGTATGTTTTAGTGTAGCAGAGTAGAAAGCAAAATTACAAATGACAAATGTCAAATTTCAAATGAATTACAAATAAACAAAACACAAACTCAATTCAGGGGCAACCAATGGGTTTGGGGAATTGGTTACAACATAGTGTGAGATTTCCATATATTTCCCTACAGGTGCTTTGTTGTTGACACGCCTCTACCGTTCGACCGCACACATCACACGTATTTGAGTAGGTGTGACAAACGTAGTTATGCGAAACCGGAAGCACAATATTTAAACTTCCTTCACCATAATCATAGCCATATAATGTTGTACCACCACATCCGCCATTTCCACATCCGACTCGAAGACTATCTAGGTCATTATCGACATTTAAATCGGTAAATATTTTAAACCATTTAGGGCAATTTGAGGCATCGTTTACCTGATATTGGTACTTCTTTTGAGGATGTTGGGGGTCACAGGGGAGCCTGTCAAGATACCCCGTTAACTGTGGTGAATTTTCATCAGACCCGCACATATAGCACACAGTACCGGTTACCGGACTACCGTTGTCTACACCTGGATAGCACACATGTTCGGGTTTAGGATAACACCCTTTATCGTTGTAATATTCTTCCAATGCTTTTTTAAATCGGCTAAGTTCACTCTTTTTTTTGGTATCGAGGGCACTGTTGGTCATCTTTGCCGGTTTGATGAGTATGATAAGCGCAATTACAACTACCGATATTATTCCAACTACAATCAACATTTCAACCAGCGTAAAAGCTTTTTTTTTCTGTGTGTTCACTGTATATAATGATACCAGCATGCAATTACGAAAAAAACTCCATTTGGGTCTCTTTTTTTTAGTATTTTTTTTGATTTCTCTTATTGAGGGGATACGGTTTATCTTGGATATTCGATTTCTCTATTACGTTTTATTTATTGTTCCGCTTATTCTTTTTTTACTAGATAGTTCACGCACATATACACTGCCGAAAGGATATGTTTGGATAGTCGCAATCTATGTATTTTTTTCAACAATCTCCCTCATCCACTCAAAACAGTTTGGGGATTCGCTTGAGTTGTATCTGCGCGATATCAGCCTCATTTTGCTATCGATATACGCACACAAACAGGCACAGGATATAAAGATTATGCTTCCGAGAAGCATCGTATTTTTGTCGTTATTGTTTATTTTTGTTTCGGTTGTGTTACTAATTACAAAAGACGGACGTGAATTTATAGCTGGAGTCCGTCTCAATCTACTTTTCAATCCAGCCTATCCCCATAAGGCAATTGGTGATTATCTCACGTTCGCATTGTTAATTTGTACTTATGGGTTTATGGTGTTACGTGAACGAAAGTGGCTTATTTCATTACTTCTCATATTGCCAATTTTTATACTTTCATTTTCACGAACGGCGTATATTGCAGTAGGGTTAACGACACTGTATATGTTAATTATCCTTCGAAAAAAATTGACTTACATATCTCCGGGTCTGTATGTGTCTGTTGGAATTAATATATTCTTTGCAATGTTTTTTTTCATTCTATTTGTTACTCGTATTAATCATTCTGTTTTTTCTGCGGTTCAAAACAGTCTTGAGCCGAGTTTATCGATATTCGCTCGACCATTTTTATTATCTCGACTTCCATTTTGGAGTATGGGGCTGGCTGCATTTCAGGATGTACCGTTCACCGGATTCGGACAGGGGAGTTTTCCCTTTATTTCATATCGATATATGACCGAACTTTTTTTACCCACGCTTACGAGCTTTAATTTATATATCGATACACTTGCTGAACAGGGTATGGGAGCTTCAATAAGCCTTATATCGCTATGTGTATATTTAATTTGGAACGCGAAAAAAAGCACACTTTATTATTTTTTATTCATAGCCCTTCTCGTTGGATTTATGGGGTTTTCTACCTTTACCTATATACAAATTTGGATGATATTTTTTATCGTAATTGGGTTAATCCTTAAACAGACACGAAAAAACACATATATCATTACCAAATCAACACTCATAGCCATTGCAAGTATTGGCGTTGTATATATACAGGTTATGACAGTGCACACACTTCTTATTCATAACGGATTTCGTACATTAGCCCATACCATCTATCCCTATAATCGGGATAATGTTAGAACACTTATTGCAATGAGCGGTCTATACCTCGGAAATGCAAAAAAAACAGATACATTGTTGACGCAATATAAAAAATCAAGCGCAATGGATGCGTTTGTTCTCGAAGAGGTGGGGGATAGATATCAATTACTTGGTAATGTGTATGAGCGAAAAGCGCTTGACGCTTATAAGGAAAGTTTTACATGGGGCAAATACGCGTATGGCGATGATTTACATGTAAGAATGGTAAAGTTTTACACTTTATCTAAAAAACTTGATGGAGAAAAGGAAACAATAAACTATATTCAAAGCTTTCTAAACGACTATCAGAAACTCATAAAAAAGGACAAACGGGAAATCCATGAAAAGACCTACAATGCAATTAAAACCCTCATTACAAAAAAGACAGAAAAGAAAGCTGATAATTAAGACACCCGGGAGGATTATCTACAGCCTTGAACAACCGCTGTGGTAGTGGCGGTTGGACAAGTAGTTCCTGCCCCGCCTACATTTACTGTACATGCTCCAGAAGAGCCCGCACCGGCTGGATATGTTCTCCAGCTTGCAGAAGCTCCGCACGCTGGCGCTGCTGTTGCCCATCCGGCTGTAATTGTAAAATAATGCGATGCGCAGCCTGTAACAGAGCATGCATATATGGTGCTGAATTGTGGCGACTCTATACCATCACAATTATAATCGTATGAGCTTGTTGTTTGACCAGTAACCGGATTGATTTTTTGAAATGGGGCTGTACCATAATATGTTGATCCAACATATGCATTAGTATTATTACCACAATCTGTAGCAGCAGGATTGGTGACTTTTCGAGTAACTGTTCCTACAGGTTGTGTTTTTGAAGCGATTAGCGTTGTTTCATATGTGCCATCAGCATCAGCATCTTTATACCAAAGAGGTGTATTAAGAAGTAATTTGCCCCCTCCTATTATTACAAGCGATCCACCTGTTAGGTTTAAACTTCCCACAGCAACCTCTTGCCCTGCGCCTATCGTAACAGTGCCGATATTAATCTTAAGTACGCCCGTATTGGTGGTTCCTGTACCATAATCTACGCCGTCCACCACATTATCAAACGTACAAGATGATGTATTGGTAAATGTTCCGGATGCCTGGGTAAAAGAACAGGTTGCGGCATTACTTGGATTTGCCCTAAAGAAAAACAAGGTAATCATAAGGCCAAGAAACATCAATTGTTTAGTTTTATCTGAGGAGTACATCTACGGAGGACGTGCCACTTGCACTCGTAGCTTTAATTGTTAATTGATAGGTATATAGATACGAATCATCCACTGTCCAGGTTCCCTTCCAATTTTTTGTACCTGATACAGGTGAAAGCATCATCTCTGAACTAGTCTTATTGTCTGTTTTTAGCAGTGCAACAACCTTTTCTACCGGTACCGTATCGCTTACTTCAATAGTCATGGTTTGTTGTGCATTTACTCCTGGGTCGTAAGGGTCAATAGTGCCTTTGCCCATTCGTGGGCCTTTTACGTTATTGCCAACCGAAACGAAAAAGTCGGTTTTTCCCTTAGGAATAGGTTTTGGTTGAGGGGTTGCAGTTGGCATAGGTTTTTCATTAACCTGCATATTCTCATTTCCTCCTGAAATTTCATCGTTCTCTTGAGTTTGTACGGTTGAAGAAGTAAGAGGTGATGGAGCGTTTTTTCTTGATACAAAGACATAAAGCAAACCTCCCAGCACTATCAAAACAAAAATGAGTATATAGATATCTATATGAGTATGTTCCTGTTTTTTTTCTTCCATAGTATCAATCTAGTCCTTTCTTTTGTCGTTGTCAATAAGCATTATTTATTAGAAAGATAGTTAATTTATTATTAACCAATTAAACGAGTAATCGGGATGAAGAAGTTCTTCAGTTTTTACGGTAAAGTACGGCTTACAATCTAAGTCCGCAAGGTCGCAACTAAACCTTTGCGACACAGTAAGAGGCATTGCAATCGAGTCGGAAGTTGGGGTGAGATAGATAAGAGATTGAGCAGTAACTGAGTCGTTATAAACCACAAGTTCTTGAGTGTCGCGAAGCAGCGTTGCATTACCGGCCGATTCGGCGTTGGTTACTATTCCCGGAATAGGATTATTATATATATCCTTAATTCCCGAGTCGCCGATAAGCGCTGCCTGAGTTGCAACATTTTCGATAGAGAGTTTACGTGCGATAACCTGATTAAAGCGGGCAGATCCGGACGCATCAATTGATGCAACGGTTTCGCCTAACGAATTTTTGATTGCAAGCGCTTGCGCAGACAGCTGCCCGCGTACCGCCATTGTTCCATCTTTTGCAATAACCACCGCATTATCAAATAATCGAATTGTGCCAAGCGACGATATAAGCAGATCATTACTAAGTGCAAGAATGGTGCTTGATTCTATCAGAATAGATCCAGTTACAAGGGAGTCTGAAATTCTGGCCTTATACATATTCGCAGTATTTGTCACAGTAAGGTTGGAGTAACTCGCATCAATATTCTGATAATACTGTGCATCAGGTAGTTCAAAATTAGACTCAGCCAGGAGTGCAAGTTGTTGTTGAATGCTATTTATATCTGACGTAATTTTTAGTTCACTTTGTGCGAGAGTAGAACTTACCGATGCGATATTTGACTCTAACACATTTATCGTTTGCGACTGTATGGAGTCTGCTACCAATGTTCCTGCAATGGTAGCATTGACCGCTTCAAGGCTTTCGACTTTCGACTTTTGACTTTCGACTGTTTCAGCTACGAGAGTTCCTGCAAACGTAGCGTTTCCGGCATTATCAAATTCAGCCACGGGCGCGTTATTTAACCCTTCAATAACTAATTGAGAAAGCGATCCGGGTTGGTTTGAAAGTTGTACGCGTATCGATTTATTTTCTTTTGGTTGAATTGTATTAGTTCGAAGAGTTGTTGCGTTTGTCGTGTTGGATGTAATAGTTTCAATTTCTGCCACCGGGGAAGTTATCTTCTGAATTTGAGCTGTGCCTGCGGTTATAGTATTTGTGAACGTTTTAGATGTGACGAGCGACGATTCAACAAGTAAATTTTGCGTCTGTATGTATCCTACCATAATTTGTCCAAATATACCTTGAGTAGCTGATATAAATTGATCAACAAAATCTCCGGTTAACGTAAATAATTGATTTTTCTCTCTAAAACTTGCAAGATCGCCACGATACTCGGCATCTTCGGGATTAGATATGGTGTTTGCAGAATAGGTCTTTGAAACAGGACTCAGTCGACCTGTGTCGTTTAGCACAAATCCAATAACAAAATCGTTCTCAGGTCGAGTATTTGCCCATTTTTCTGAATCAAATCGGGGAGCAGTAAGGCGATAGGATATCGTAGTCGGCGCAGATGCAAAAAAAGTAATCGAGTTATCTTTCGGATCATATGAATACCATGTGCGTGTATTGGTAGACGCTGTGGTAAGCACGGTCAGGTCTCGATAATTTTTTTTGAGTGTGGCAGTTTTATTGAACAACCATAAATCCGATCCATCCGGTTCATCGTCAAGATAAATTGTTCGTGCAAATGCATTGAGCTGTGGGTGTTTTTGAGTTACCGATATTTGACCAGTGGTTTCTTCTCGAACGCCAGTCATAGACGCAAAGTAAGTAGCATACTTTTTTCCATTAATGGTATAAGGAGGGTCAACGGTACCAACGTTCAGTTTTCCATCACAGTTTGCACCGGTTCCTGTTCCTTCAATACAGAGTGAAGCTGATGTAGTGTCATTTGACCCCTTAATAGTTATTGTAGACCACGTACTTGTTCCATCATCCGAGTCAATTAGTGGTGCGACTGATGCACCGGTCATATTAATCTTACCATCCATTTTAATATCTCCTGCAATTTGTACGCTCGTACCACCTGCCGCTGGATTTATAAACCAACTTCCCGGTGAAGTGGTATCATAAAGCGCGTTTGCTAAAATGTCACCATTTACGTGAAGCTTGTAGCTTGAGTTTGGCGAAGTTGTTCCCACACCTAAACTCCCTGTTCCCAAATTAAAAAATGCATTTGAGTTTGAGGTGCCTGGCAGATGAACTAAAGCGCTCCCTGTTGCTATTGCTCCAATATTTATATCGTCTGTTATATATTGTGGAGCAAGGCTCCCAAGTGTTCGTTGCCAATACTTGGAACCCATCTCGCTCCAAATAGAGCCATCCCAATAAAAAATACGGTTGCTGTTATTGTCATAGTACATAGCACCATTACCAAGAGCAGTGGGCGGTGATCCAAATCCACCAACCTGGATTTGTCCAATTGATGCAATATCACCCACATTGGTGAGCGCATCGCCTGAAAAATTGATAAAATTTGACGCGGCATCAATAATAATGTCTCCAAAACTATTTGAAAGGGTAGATGTTGATCCTGCAACTGATAGTCGACTTGTGGGATTTGCCACACCAATACCCACATATCCATCTTTTGTAATAACAAACTGTGTTTGACCGGAGCGTGATGCAGTAAAAATATCACCAACACCAGACTGATCAACTATCATGGTTGCGTATGATGTTGAACCAGAAAACGAAGCAACTGGTGTTGTGCCGGAAAGTGCACGTACGTCGAGTGTAGCGAGTGGATTTATAGTTCCAATACCAATTTGATTTGTTGAAGCCTTGAGGTGGAGTAGTCCATTTCCAATGTTCCATGCATTTGTACCAAGCACTGTACTAAGTGTGGAGCTATCAAATGAGAAAGATACATCATTTGTATTACCGAATGTTAATGGTGCGGCGGTCGCCAAATATAAACCAGATATTTTATTTGCACCCCCGCTTGCACTGTTGCCAATTGTTTCTCCCGCAGTTGGATAAATATAGGTTCCCATATCTGTCCAAAGCCCCGCACCTGCAATTATGTCGACGGTAGATGCGCCAGTATAAAAGTTGAGACTTGTTCCATTCCACCACAAATCGCCAGATACAGGAGCTGAGGGGTTAGTGCCTGCAGACGATGTGAGGTTAAGCGACGCTTTCGATGTGGTAGATGCGGCAAGATCTAAGAATGCAGATGGGGCAGTTACCCCAATTCCAACATTTCCTGAAGATGTAATACGCATTTTTTCAGTAGTAGCATCGGTGCTGCCTGGGGTGGTGCCAAGTGTGAAAAAGGCAAGGTCGGTGTGTTGGGTGAGGTCCCAACTTGGTCCTGTACCGGCAGTCTTGTTAATTGCGGCAATTTTTGCACCTACGGTATCTGTTTGCACATCGCGCCAGCTTGAAAATACGAGTTGATGGCGAGTTGTTTCCTGTTCTAGGCCAGTATATCCCGAACCCGGACCACGATATATACCTCCAATACGAACACTCTGATTTGATGAAGTGTTACCCACTTCAAGATTATTACGAGGGGTTGCTGTACCTACTCCGATTGATCCTCCATTATCAAGAACGAGTTGATTGGTAACTCCGTCAACATTTGTTACCAAATCGCCTCCGCTTGTCATTTGAAAATCTGCATACGTTGCATTATCAGTATAGGTGAGGCGTAGTTGCGGATTTGCGGTATCGAGAACTTCAAGTTTACGATCGGGGCCTGCTGTATTGACGCCAATATAACCCTCAACAACAAGACCCGTTCCAAAAGTTGAAACCCCTGCAGGATTTACATAATAGCTACCAGGTGAAGTGGTGTCGTACAATGCATTCGCTAAAATGTCTCCATTTACATTTAATTTATACGATGAGTTTATAGTTGGCGTGCCTATGGCAACGTTTCCTGTGCCGTTGGGATGAATAAAAAGATCACCCGTTGTATTGTAGGTAGTTGAATTTCCAAGCGTAAGGCTTCTCTTATTGGTTGTTCCCAGTGTTCCGTCTCCTGTCAGATAGGTTGCCACGTTTGCTAAATTACCCGATATAGATGCAACGGGTGTTCCACTATTTACATTAAGAAATGCAAACTTAGCTGAGCTGGAAGCCGTACCGCCAATAAGTGCGTCAAGAGTTGAGTTAACAGGGTAAAGTGCCCCACTTGATAGTGTCCAGTAACCTGTGCTGCTTCCGCCAATGGGCGACCAAGCTCCGGCATTATTTTTAAATTCAACAACTCCTGCGTTGTCTCGAAGCCCATATCCGGATGTTCCATCGGTATCTCCCCAGTTAATATATCCCGATGCATCAAGGCCAATATTTCCGGCCACATCGAGTTTGTGGTCGGGTGTGGTATCACCAATACCAACATTGCCCCCTGCCAATATTGTCATTTGCCATGTGCCTCCCACGCCTTCTTGAATTGCAAAATTTCCGCTTTGAGAGCGAAGTTGCCAAGCCGTGCTCCCGATAGTAATAGCTTCATTTATGCTGCCCGATAGGTCTAACCTACTCCTCGGACTAGATGTGCCAATTCCAACATTACCTGTTCCATTCGGATTGAATAATATGTTTCCAGTAGTATCGCTCAGTGTTGAATTACCTAGAATTAGGCTTTGGCGATTGGTTGTAGCAAGGTTGCCATCTCCTTTCAGATACGTTGCAACATTTGCGAGTGAACCAGCCACCGAGGCGGTAGGTATACCGGAATTTACATTAAGGAACGCAAATTTTGCTGATTCTGATGCCAAGCTACCAATAAGCACATCTACTGTATTGTTTGCAGTAAATAGAGCTCCATCCGCCTGATCCCAAAAACTACCCGATAAGCCAGACGAAAACGCAGTCCATGCACTGCCATTAAAGTAATAAGGAGTATTATCTGCGGTATTAAAATAAATGGAACCAATTCCCGCTGCAATGGGTTCATATGCAAATCGTCCTATCTGCACCTGTCCACCGGCTGTAATATTTCCAGAAACAGTTGCATTCCCCGTAACATCAAATCGTTCAGAAGGATTTGTGTTACTTATACCCACATTTCCGTTATTTAATACAGTTAATCGTTCAAGGAGGGTGCCGTTATATGTATTAAAACGAAGCGCTCCACCTTCACTTGCGCTGAGTGTAATGTCTCCACTCCCTGCAGATTGTATAGTAACTGCCTGTGCACTCGAGATGGTAAAGTTTGAGCTTGCATAAGTCGATCTGATACCAGGGTTAGACGTGGCAATTAGCAAATTACCATCCTTATTGATATAGGGTACCGTTGATGCTAACTGGCCTGGAGGCATGCCCTGAAGTGTTTCCGCATTAATAGCATAGCCCACGTTCGCAATTTGTTGTCTTGGGCTCATTTCGGCTAGTTCACTTCCCACGGTGACACCAAGGTATACAGTGGGATTTTCAGTAAAAACAGAGTTTGGTAATTCTGTGTTACACGAGGGTCCTATGTCGTTGCCGATTAAGTTAGAAAATATGCCGTCTTGATCCGGATTTGCTGTACACACCCGAGTGGACCCAGAAATGGGGGAACCGCCGGTTGGCTGAGTATAAAAGTTATATGTCATGTTGATAGGGGCATTAATAGGGTTGCCAAGCGTGTCAGTAAGCCTACCTTGAAACGAAATGGTCCTTCCAGCCTGAACTGGCGCGCTTGAGTAGGCAAGAGGTGAGCGCGTGTTAATAAAAAAACGCATATAAAGCCCTGAGGCTAAAAGAGCAAGACTAATAACCCCAAGCACAAACCCGACATATTTAACTGCAAGGTTGGCCGAATACCGGGCAATAAACGAGTTTTTTATACGGTTTGAGGCTAAATGCGCCAAATGTGATTTAAGGGGGCTTGAATACAGTACAAACTCTTGTTCGGTTATCTTTTTCGTTGTTTTTAGCCATGTAATGAAGGTAAGTATCGTTTTTAGTCTGTTAACCTTGTTTTCTAATGAAATATGCTCAGAAGAGAGTGTATGAAAAAACCTATCGACAGCTGCCTTGGTAATTATTTTATTAGTCATTTAGACTGTTGTGGCGCTCTATATATAAATTATACTAATATTATCACTCTAGTCCTTACTTTGCTAATTCTATTCAAAAACACCTCATAAGACTTCGCAAACGACAGGTAGGTAGTCATAGTAATTAAAAACGCACAATTACTCGTTTTTTTAATAAAAGACCTCGTCTAGCTTGATAAGGCTGAAAATACGATGATTTAGCCTCATAGGGAGTACCCTCTACAGCGGGATCAAAACATTCTTTAAGGCGTCTGTATGCCCCTTGAATAATACTAAAATGATAAGAAAATGATATGTATTTCATACTTATAGTAAATAATTAATACATAATAAAATTACTAATTAGAGCTTTGATACTGTCTATATCCTGTTTATGGTCGTGGGCGCGCATATATGAAACGTATTCATGAATAACCTGCTGCTTATATGTAATATCTTTATCAGTATCAATAAGCTTTGCTGTATTTTCGGTAAGCCATCGCTGTTTCACACAGAAAGAGACAAAGCTTCGGATTGTTGATATGCGCCGTTTAACAGTTGACTCATTTGTCTTTTCTCGTTCGATATGCGTATAAAATTGTGCAATAGCACTTTTTGAAAGAAGAGATGACAACTCATCGTAGCTTGCTCCGTCAACCTGAAAGTGAGATTTTAGCCATGAAAAAAAATAACGCAAGTCTGAAAGGTAATTTTTTATGGTTACGGGTTTTGTATTTAACGCACCAAGATAAATGCGGTATTCAGCCTCAAAATGTAAAAAATTATACCTATTTCCCATATCATTCAGCATAAAACAATAATAATAAGAATGTCAAGACTAGTTTTAATACCATTTGATATGGTTGGATATATCAAATTTTGAGTGGACAATAATAATAAATTTACAGTTTAATCAAAATTAAACCAATTACCGAATAAAATATTTGCTTACCTAAATAGATAAAAGTAGATCATAAAACCTATAGCAATGATACTTTATGGTTATCTGTTGCTTTTTGTAACTATTTACTAAAATTTAAAGTTTAAACAAGTTTAAAAGACTGCTATTTTTCATTACGAATAGCATAGTAAAACTATCTATATCGCATTACTGAGCCACTTTTTGTTTACTATTGCATATTACTTGTAGGATATTGGTATACTGATACTATATGCAGCGTTTTTTACTTTCCGCCATTTTGTTTTTCCTCGTATTAATTGCATTCTCGTTTTTCTTTTTTCTCTACGAGGCGCGTTTTTTTGGAAGTAGAGCAAGTGTTACTCGTATTGATATATCAGCTGATAATTCATACGTTTTTAGTAATCCGTTACGAGCTTTATCAGACGGTAAAGAAAAGATACGTGTAAGTGTTTTTATACTTAACTCTCAGGGCATGGGGGTGTTTGGTAAAAAAGTTACCCTTACTCCTCAGTCGCAACTTGTGGTAGACCCTGTACAGCCGTCAACAGACCCAACAGGAAAGGCAATGTTTGACTATACGTCTACTATACCGGGAGAATATTACCTTGAGGTTACCGTTGACAACATTACGCTACCTCAAAAAGTAAGACTTTCATTCGCGCAGGAGTAATAGAGAATTACTTCGTATCATGAGTGATTTTTGAACCGAGACAACTAGTTCGTGACTGCTCACCGTCAACTCACTGTGTCGTATAGTTAAAGCACGACGTCGATGCATGCGTATAGCATGAGCAGAGAAGTACTTCTTAAGAAAGTACATAAGCAAACCATACATCTGCAATAAGAGAAGAATCTCAAGGAAACGCTCTTTAATAAGTGTAAAAATGTTTGCAAAGAATCTAAAAAGTAGCATCCATACGGGAAAAATATCAAGTATGAGCGTAGTGCTTTTGGGTGATGAGTTTCCTTCGAAAATTGAGCGGGTAAACATACGCATATATTGAGAACTGGCAGTAGGGAGAGCAAGTGAGTATTCACCCTTCTTATTTGATTGGAGATCAAGTTGGGGAAGTGTATACGCATAAGCGCCTGGTACAAGTGATAGTTTCTTACCGCTTTGCATTTCATCGGTAAACATCGATAGTTTTATGTCTACATTTGGTATGGTCTGCCCAACAAAGGTAACTGTATCGCCAACATAGGCATTTCCACTGCTGATTTGGGCAGAGGGTGGCAGGAGTACCGGTCCAATAGAACGAGAGGCTGCTTCACCTTCAGGTGGGGGTATACAGATGGGTGGGGTTGATACTCGGTTCGTATCGTGAGCAACAATACAAATATCTTCTCTAAATAACGATAGAAACAAATACTCAAAAACAAAATAACCTTTTTCATTGGCATATTCTTCACTATGTATGCCGGGATTTTGAATTACAACACGCGCTTGTGGAGATGTATACCCAAATAAGGTAAAACGGCGTCCATCCTCTAAACCAGGGGTGGGGGTGGTTGTAATCTTTACATTTCCAACACCAACAGACACGGTTGCGGCTTCAGAGTCAACAGACTGGATTGTGGCACCGTGAGTAGACAGAGGAAAGACAGTTATGAAGAATCCAAAAACAATACAGCGAACTAATGTGTTCATCTATCACGTTTGTGCAATTCCTGCTTTAGTTTTTCAATTTCCTGACGTTCTTTTGCGAGTTCTTCCTCAAGTGAAGCTTCTCGTTGAATAAACGTCTTGAAGACGGACTTTCCAATGAGGTAGACAATAAAGATCGAGAGTAATACAACTAATGTTGCTCTCCATGGAAATACCCATACCGTTATACTTTTTTCAGTATTTAACTGTTTTTCGCCGTAGACCGTCGCTAAATGAATGGTATATTTTCCAAACATCCATTTTGAACCAAGTGATGTGGTAAATGTGCGTAGGGCGTCTGGGAATATATTTGCCTCTTTCATGTTAACCTGTTCAACGGTTCCTAGAAAATTACTTAAAGTAAATATGCCACGTGGGCGAATGTGATAGTCGCCTTTATTTGTTACCTGAGCTGTAATATTAATTGGTCCGTACTCACTAAACGACTGGGCAAATAGGCGAGATATGTATGCGTTTTCAGAAATAGGGCCCTGTACGCGAATATATAAGAGTGATGCGATGCGTGGAGTTATACTTGTGCCGGCTTCTGTAACTGGTTCGGCAAGTGCGGTGGTTGGTTCAAAATAAAGTGCAACATACCTACCACCCGGACGTGCATCTTGTGGTACCTTAATGGTTGCCTGAACAATAGTACGATCATTTGAGGCAATGGTCATTCGATCAAACGGTAATGTCATCCACATGGATGCGGAATATTTTGGAGATACTTGCGAAGTGTCTTCGACAATACGCGGTGTACCCGCATCATCTTCAACAACAAAGTCATTTACTTTTACAAAACCCGAAAGTGGCATTTCACTTTGGTTGTAAAACTTAACTGCAATTTGTGCTTCTTCTCCGGGATTAAGAGAGATCTGTTGGCGCGCTGGTCCCACCGTTAAAGGCATGGCACTTTGAGCCATCACAGAGCCTCCAAATACAAAACTCATGAGTACGGCCATACTAAGCACCCCAAATTGTTTTGATCCGAAGAGTAAAGATTTCATACAAATTAAAATATTGCGCTTGCTGTATATTTAACTTTGTTGTAGTAATATCCAGCTGGCTGTGTACCTGACACAGACAATCGATATAACACACATGCTGAACTACCATTTACTACACCTGCATTTGACATAACATTTTGCTTTGTCTCTGGTACTTCCTGGTCGGCAAATTGTTTTGCAGAAAAAGCTCTCGAAGATTCGTTATATAGGAAACTCGCATCTGTTCCTGACACATTTGATAACGAGTAACCAAGTCCATTATTTGTTGCGCTAGCCCAGTCGCCTGAAGTGCTTTCTGTACAGGAAGCACCGTCACAGGTAGTGTCTTTAATACAATTGTCTGTCTCTCCTGCAGCTGCGCCTGTACATACTTTGCCTTCTTTACCCATCTGATCATTTTCTTCTACTTTTACTGAATAACCGCCTGGTGCATTGGTTGATACTGTTAGTTGCTGTGCCGCATTGTAAAAGGTGTTTGCGGTAACTCCAGTACCAAATGGCACCGCCATTGCGGTTGAGGTAACTAGGTTACCTGCGGGTGTCAACCCACACACAGAATTAATATTTCCCGAAGCCACACCTGCAACGGTAAAATTAAGTGTCTCATCGATAGTCACCGAAACGAAAACTCCTTCAACAGGGGCAACTTTTGTGCCAACATCTTCAATTGTTGTACCTCCACCATTTGTACCAGTTTTTGTATAGGCGTTAATGGTATATGAATCAGCAACACCTTGAGTATGACTTGATTCAGGGGCAGGGTTTACAATTCCACGTGAGCCATCTCCAATCACTACCGTTAAATTTGCACCAGATGCAAGTGGTGATGCTCCGTTCCAGTTACATGTTATGACATGTGGATTTGAAGGTCCACCAGTTCCAGCCGTAAGCGTTCCTGCGGTAAACATATTAGGACAGGTGATGTTCGAAGTTGTGATAAAGTTGAGGTCAAATCCATTATTGGCAAGTGTTGCAGTGTCTGGAGCGCCGTCATTTGGACTTCCAGAAACAGATCCAGCTGACGCTGGCACCTCAACACGTATACTTCCGCCAACCGGAATTGCGCTTCCTGTATAAAAATTAACGGTGAGAGTGCCCGACTGAGTGGAATACACTTTATCGGTGTTCGTAACGCCAGTTCCTAAGCCACTTGTAAGAATAAACGTTGTTGTGTCAACAATCGAAGAAACGGTTAGACCAAGATTAGGGCCCACGGTAACTCTATCATTAGGAAATAAATGATTAGTATTATTATCTGCATTCGAGCTACCCGCAATTGTTATAACCGTATTGCCGGCAGAAATAGTTGTACTAACACCCGCTTGGTAGGAAAGACGAGGATTGGATAGTGTTGCAGAAGCTGATGACAGTCCTGCCGCATCCAGCTCAATGGGGCGAACAAACGATAGTTTTGACAGCTGAGCAATGCTACCTGGTAATGAAACCCGCTTCTGTACAAACGGTACGAGTTGAATTGCTATAAAGGTGGTTAGTATGAAAACTGCAAAGCTTCTTCTTGTTTGCTTATACATAGTGTACAAAAAATCATGTATTAGATTCATTAAATTATATTTGCCAGGATATGTCAATGGTATTATTGCTAGTTTTTTACCTAAAGGGACGTGTTGCGGGTAACACGCAATGTATAAGTTTAATTCTTTCCGAAGCAACCGATTTCTATTTTGTATATGTCGAACAATTTATGTCTTGACATGTATTTTTTCGTCTGTTATATTGATGCCATATATGGGAATAAAAGAAAGACGAACGAAAATATTACTTGCGTTATATCTTTTGTCTGACGGTCAACTATCAGGAGTTTTTCTTACCGAAACTGCCCAACGTGTTTTTGATTTCACTTTAAATCAAAAAACAAAAGGAACGCTTGCATCCCTTGTCAAAGAGGGGAGTATTGAAAAGGCAGAAGCCGTTGATGAAGTTCCATCATATGCGCTTACCGAACATGGTCTTCGCGAACTTGCACTCGAGTTCCCCTTTTTTAGGTTTTTACGTGACGAGTGGGATAATAAATGGAGAATTATTTCATATGAAATCCCCGAATCCAAACGCGAACTTCGCGACAGATTAAGACGAGAAATGCAGGGTTGGGGACTTGGGCCATGGCATCGTTCTTTTTGGGTAACTCCACATCCGATTATCAAATCATTAAAGGAATTGGTTGATGGAAAAGAAGAAGAAAAATATATTCAGGCATTCGAATCCGACCATACATTTGGAGACCGCGAGACACTCATTGAAAAAGTTTGGGGCAAATCTGCACTTGATAAAAAATATCGAGAACTTTTTAGAAAATGGCATGCAATACTTTCTGCAGACGGAGAAAAATCAGACAAGTTTGCACAGGTAGCAAAGGAATATGTCACAGTGCTACGAGATGATCCAGGATTGCCAAAAGAGTTAGTGGGAGAAAGTTGGATTGGGTTTGAAGCAATCAATATTTTTAAAGAGATACGAGGAATTCTTCTTTCGTAAATCAATCGTTAATTCACCTTGGAGATCTGTTCTCCAAACTGGAATTTTGTACTCACACAAATAATCAAGTATATTCTGATGGGGATGACCGTATCTATTTGACTTTCCAACACTAATTATCGCAAGTTGAGGTGAAATATTTTGGAGTGAGTTTTCATACATGCCAGTTTTTGAACCATGGTGAGGAACGGTAAAAATAGTAACATCTCGTGGAATTAAGCTTTTAAGCTGCGTACCTGATATATCTGAACTGAGAAAAATTACATCATATGTGCTTCGTAGCGTTACCACTAAGGCCGACTCGTTTACCGATTGTGTTTTGAAAGCTGCCCGACTCACGGCGACGTGAATTGGAGGTATACGAAAACTACGTACACTGTCATGTATTTGTTTTTGTATTGAAGGGTGTTTATATTTTTTATGTGAGATTAAGTGTGAAATTAAATACATATCTGCTATTGCAGATAATGCACCATCATGGTCTTTTTGAGGATGGCTTATTACGATATATTCAATTGTTGTATCAAAAAGTGGCATATGTCTTCCTAAACATGCAAGCACCGATCTATTAGGACCTGTGTCGATGAGTAATTGGGTATAGCCAACTTGAACAAGCGTCGCACTTCCTTGACCAACGTCGCAAAAAATCACATTCTGCGAATTCAAACGGTGCATAATCGCTAGGGTTGATACACCAATGAGGAATATATAGAGCAATCGTATTACCACTGGATAAATGAATGGGGAACTGATGATGCGAACTGAATAATCGACATCAGTGCGATTAAGAGTACCTGCGCTGGTACAGCAATGAGATATGCAAGCGGTGGAAATATACCATGTGCAACCGGCAATAAAATCCCACAAATCATCAGGGGAGATATAAGTAATCCCGCAACAACAGTTGCAAGTGGACTTATCAGAGAAATTGTGCGAAAGTACCAGGCAGTAAGTGGAAGTGTGGTTATAAACACCGATAATGATATTAAAAAATCACGGACGAAATAATGTTGTATTGCACATTTGTTTTGGATAATTCTATTCCCAATAATTAATCCCATTGTTGCAACTACTGACAGATGAAGCGAACGTGAATTTATAAATGTCGGCTTGAGTAATGCAATTACACAAACAGATAACCATAGATTCCAAATCGCATAGCTAGGACGTCCGGTAAGAGTACATATGCTTACACTGATAAACATTATGAGAGCCCGAAATAGAGGTGGTTCAAGCCCCACGATAGAAATAAAAAAGATGAGAAATAAAAAGTATAAAATGAGTCCTCCATGTTTGCCGATGTGCTTATACAACCCTTCAACAAGGAATAAAAGAGCTGTAATATTAGCGCCCGATAAAACGATTAGATGTGTCAAACCACTTCGTACAATCTGATCAGTTATATCTCGTGATATGCGTATATCAACACCATAGGTTACACCCATTAGAATAGATGCATATGGTTCAGGAATATACAGGCGAGTAATGTGTTGAATTGTAGTAAGCGCATCACTCATCCGAAACAGTAATAGCGTGTTTAATTTTTTCAAAAACTGACTCACTGACAATCTTTTTTTGAAGCAAATGGTCTATAGATTCATAAGGACGCCCATCAATAATTTTTTGTCCTAATACCGGACCAATACCGGGCAAGCTGTCCAGTTCCTCGACGGGGCTTGAGTTAATGTTAATGCGGAGAGATTGTTCTTGATTGTTGTTTAGGTTTATGGTGGGCGGGATAAATGTCTCGTTAAATACACGCACATATTCATCAACATGTCTAAACTGAACATCATCAAAGGTTGGAATATACACTTTTTCTTGATCTGAAAGTATTCGCGCAAAATTAATATTGCGTTTAATAAACGCTTCATCTGCATATGTAGACAGTCCGCCCGCCTTTTCAACTGCATCATACAGACGAGCTCCATATCTCAATTTATACACGTCAGGATTATTAACTGCGCCGGAAACATCAACATAAACGAATTTTTGTACTACAGGTGTTGTTGGTGTTGGAAATTCATTTCCAACGGTAAAATCCGACTGTTTTTCTATTGACGGATTTGGAACTTGAAAATATATAAAAAGAGTTGTCACGATTGTGATGCCGCTTATACACATAAGTACAATTTCCCATTTAAATCGCGATTCAATTATTCGTGTAACGAGCGGCTTGCATGAAGATAAAAAACCATCCATATAAGGTTACTGTATGAAGTGTTACTGTGAACCTGCAATGGTTTATAAACCACATTTCACTCACATTAACCTATTGGATCAGGCTAATTGGATACCTTATTGGTTCGTTTCTTTTTATGGGAGTATAAGACAATACTACTGCTGAAAAGAAGGGTAATAATTCCCAGTCCTATCATTCGGATGGGAACTGCGTACAGTTCCACATGAGCAAACTGAACTGGGGTAAATGCGCCATATGATACCTGGGAGGTTACCGTATGTTTCCCAATACCAAATCCAGATAGCATAGCACTCACATGTGCGGGCGCATTGGTTGACGGTCTCGTATAAATTATTCGTTGAGATTTTTTTAAAATGTTTTGTTCGAGCAAGTTTATTGTTTTGGTAGTTTTCCCATAACGAACGGTTATTGTGCCTTTTGGCTGAATGACGTTATTGCCTTGGTTTTCAATAACAAGTGTTACAGGCACCATTTGAGATGAATCGATGAATTTCATTTTTTTGTTCGCAATCGTAATATCAAATGTATTGGATACGCTAAATTCTGCTATGCGGGCCTGCACCTCTGTAAGTCCCGACTCGGTAACCGATATGAGGAGTGGTGCGCCTATTTGCGCGCTAGTTTGAGATTGTGATCTTCCTTCGGACGGTGCATGTGGCACTGTTTCCGCAACGATCATGTAATAATAATCTCCCTCAGGTGCTGTTGAAGGAATAGAAATACGAACCAGTGCTTGTTTTCGTTCCTTGGAATTAAAGAAAAAAGGAGTTTTGAGGGAAACATCGGCATTCTCAAGTGTAAACTCAATGGGTCCGTCAAGTTCAATGAGTTCAACACCGCCTGTACGGCCAACTGGTTGAAATGCATAGATAACAAACTGCACAGCTACAGGGTCGCCCCCATTTTCTACGGTATAGGCAACCAGTATCGATTTTCCGGGTTTTATTTTTGACTGTACAATGGGAGGATCGATTGATAATCGCACCTGTTGAGCATATATGGTATTAGCTGAAAGCTGAAAGCACAAAGCTAAAAATCCAAATGATATCAACTGCACTAAACCGCAACTTACAACTTGTGTCTTGTAACTTGTAGCTTGTAGCTTTATAAACTTTATAGACTTTACAAACTTTAAAAACTGTATAACTACATAACTTTTCATTTTAAAACGATGGAGTTGCAAGGAAACGTATAACGGACGTATAACTTCCTGCGGGTTGGATAGCGGACACGTTTACTTTCATGGTCATGATAGATTCATGTACTGTGTCACGCTCAACTCCTGTCAACTGAGGCGCGGGTGAATAGGAGGGATTGGGAGTAGGCGTGATATTGTCGGTTACGTTGACGCCCGACATAACAATTTGAGGGGGTTCTGTTGCGAGAAGATTGGCAAACGGACGAAAGTGATTGCCACTCGTAAAGTCGGCCGGGATATCTTCGCCTGCCATGGAATATCCGAATCCATACGCAGAAGCAGACGTCCATGTTTTTGCGGCAGAAATAGTGCAGGTATCTACACCGCCATTACAGAGGTAAACGGTATTGTTTGTAAACCAGCACGACGTGTAAGAGGGCTATCGGCTCGTGCAGTTACCACATACTGACCCGTTCCACCAAACGAAACAGATAAGGTGAGGGGGAGTGTGGCTGGCGTATTGGGTATGAGCGTACCAAAATCCATCTGTAACGTAGAAAGTGAAAATGTAAACGGTGTGCGTGAATAGATATATTGAAAACCCGCCTTTACAATAAATCCATTAGACTGAAATTCTTTTGAAGCTGCCTGCCCGAGAGTTGAGGTAAGGGTATAGGTATTATCAACATTGTCTTCCATTTTTCCACCTCCAGTACCGATTGTTCCAAATTGGATGCGATATTCATTTGAGTCCATGTTGACTGCGTACAGGGGAATAGCTAAAAGCTGAAAGCTCAAAACCAATAGCCCAAACGACAACACATACGCTAAACTGTATCGCTTTAGTGCGCTGTAAATATTTTGTTGCATTATAGCTTGTAACTTGTAGTTTTTGCCTTTCGTCATTCAGACTTTACAAACTTTATAAACGTTATGAACTTTATAAACTCATTACTGTTGCTTCTCAAACATATCAATCTGTTTTCGCATGGAATGAATTGATTTTTGAATGGACTGGAGTTGATGATCGCCAACAAAGTTGTCTAGTTGCTCCTGAATAGACTTTATGTGGTTTTTCATCAGAAGCGATAAGAAAAGAAATGTATTCTCTGTTTGTCTCGACATTGTTTTTCTTAATCGTTTTGTTTCTTCATATTCGTTGCCCATGATAAGTGCAAAAGGGGTCATGAGGGCAAGTGAGAATATTGGAATAAGCTGTGATATCGTTGCAGTACCAGAAATAGTAAACACGTAAAATATCATTAATGTAACGGTCGTAATAATTGAAATGATCGGTTCAAGCAGGAGTGTGAGGGCAAAAAGGAGAAAGTAAATGAGAAAAAAATAGGGGGAGGCAATTCCACCAGAGGTATTTACAATACCCATAATAATGAGGGTAAATACCACCGATTCAAACAATCTTGTTTTTTTAGAAAATAAAGATAATTTACGAACTGCAAATAATACAATAAGAAGCAATGCGGCAATCTCAAGTTCATATGTTCGAAGTGGTGTTTGGGGGAATATAAACATTAATGCAATGCTTAATACTAGGAGCACGGCATGAAGTAATTCTTTGGTCATATATTACTCATTATAATGAAAAAAATATGCTACAATGGTATTCATGTCAAAACCATCATTTCGACCTCAGTTTGCAAATGGGATAATGGAGGAATTAAAAAAGGTAACATGGCCTACTCGCAAAAATACAATTCGTCTCACCACAATTGTACTGGGGATATCCTTGATTATTGGATTGTATATAGGTATAATTGATGTTTTATTGACCAAAGGTTTGGAGATGTTGGCTAAAACCCGATAATTCCCTTAACTTTTGTTTGTTACTATATACATTTTTTTAGGCTATGGACGGATCACAGGTCCAACAAGAACAAAAAGAAGCTGCTAAAACCGCAGTTGCCATGGGCAACGATGCGAAATGGTATGTTATTCATATTCAAACCGGATATGAAAACAAAGTAAAGCAAGCGCTCGAACAGCGTATTAAAAGCTTGGGGGTAGAAGATAAGATTTTCGAAATTGTTATTCCCATGCGTGATGTGGTGGTAATTAAAAAAGGTAAAAAAGCAAAAGCCACAGAAAAAGTCTTTCCAGGATATATTTTGGTAAAAATGATTCTCAACGATGATTCATGGTTAGTAGTGCGCACCACAGAAGGTGTTACCGGTTTTGTGGGTGCCGGTCTAAAACCCACTCCCATCACCGATAAAGAAGTACAGGCGATTATGAAGTTTGTGCAACAAGAACAACCTAAATTTAAAACAAAATTCACGGCTGGTGAAGCAGTCAAAATTACCGAGGGTCCATTTGCTGACTTTCTTGGAACGATTGAGGCAGTGGACGACGAACGGGGCAAGGTTCGCGTACTCGTATCAATTTTTGATCGTGAGACTCCGGTGGAACTCGACTTCCTCCAGGTCAACAAATTATAATTTGTAAGGTATTATGGCTAAAAAAGTAAAGACAATATTAAAGCTCAATCTTGCGGCAGGTGAAGCAACACCAGCGCCACCAGTTGGACCAGCTCTTGGTCAGCACGGCGTGCCAATTATGGATTTTATCAAGGAGTATAACGCTCGAACCGTAAAGTTAAAGGGTAATGTTATTCCTGCAGTTATTACCGTTTTTGAAGACAGATCATTCACGTTCATCACAAAGCTACCTCCAGTTTCGGCAATGATTAAGAAAAAACTCGGACTTCAGGTCGCATCAGGTAAACCAAACACCGAAAAAGTAGGAAAACTTACTCAGGCTCAACTTGAAGAGATCGCAAAAGAAAAAATGCCAGACATGAATGTAAACGATATTGAAGCAGCTAAAAAAGTTGTAGCGGGAGCTGCACGCTCTATGGGTGTTGAAACAGAGTAATTGTTATTTATTTCATTGATTATATGGGAAAAATTCGAACGAGACTATTAGGTTTAGAAGATATTGAAAAACAACAAAAAGACGAACAGAAAAAACGTTCAGCAGAAAAATCGGCTGAAAAAACACAAATCGATTCAGTCGAAGGAAAAGGAGGAGAGGTAAAAAAAGAAGAGGTTAAAGAACAAAAGAAGTCATCAACTGCTCGTGTACGTGGTAAAAAGTATCTTACTGCAAAAAAAGCAGTTGCAAAAATAACAAAACTAAAGCTTACCGAAGCTATTGAACTTTTGAAAAAAGTAAAATGGGCATCATTTGACGAATCTGTTGATGTACACATGAATGTGGTTAAAACCGGTCTCAGAGGTGAAGTTGAACTACCTCATTCAACAGGTAAGTTCGTACGAGTCGCAATTGTAAACGACAAGGTACTTGACCAACTTGCAGAAAACAAAATTGAGTTTGATATTCTTATTACACACCCATCATTTATGCCTAAGTTGGCTCGGTTTGCGAAACTCTTGGGTCCAAAAGGTTTGATGCCAAATCCAAAAGCCGGCACCATTTCATCCAATCCTGAAGAAGTCGCAAAAAAATTCATGAAGGGAACTCTTCGATGGAAGACAGAGCCAAAATTTCCTATTCTGCACCAAATGGTAGGAAAACTAAGCTATGACACGGCAAAACTTACCGAAAATGCGCAAGCTCTTATTAACGCGGTGGGTAAAGCAAACATTAAAAACGTGTTTGTAGCTTCCTCAATGGGCCCATCGGTTGAGATAGAGATAGAAGAGTAAATCAAATCGCGCCTCAAAACATGTAGCTCAAAATGATATGTTGTTGTATTAGAGCTTAAACTTTTTTTTCGCAAGATAGACAATGAGGTCTGTCGCCTCTTCAACATCAATATCTGGGCCAGTGCGGATAACGATATCGTAGTGGTGAGCTTTGCGTTGTGAGTGTTGAAAAAGCGTTTGGACAAACTCATCCCGTTGATTATCAGAGTCGTCGATGCGTTTTACTGCCTCTTTATACGTAATTTTTTCGTATTTCATAATCCAGTCAATACGGGTCTTGCGTTCCGCAATGATGCGTACCTTTAGGGCATGGGGGAATAAAAAATTAGCTCCTCGACCAACAATAATGGCATGTCCACGGGCACCGATCGTTGCAAGAATATGAAGCAGATGTTTGTAATAAGCGTTAAGACTTAACTGTTTTTGACCAAGCAAACTACTTACAAGTTGTTTAATAAGTGGTACTCTTCCTTCATCTATCTCGTCAATAAGATCTTGTTCTAGTTCGGTTTCTTTTGCAATTTCCTCAATTATTTCACGATGGTACACCCGCCAGGGATCACCGAGTTTTTTAGCGAGTAAATATGCAATTGGACGGCCTGCAGATCCTTTTTCACGCGATATGGTAATAATAGGATGAGTGTTTTTTTGCGACGAGGAAGACCGAAATAGGTTTGCTGACTCAAAATTTTTATTTATGAGTTCAAATATTCTCTTCATCAGATACGAGCGTATGTAACAATTAAGTATTGTAGACCGACATACTGTAGTTTGTCAACACGAAGAGTATTATGCAAGATTATTAAAATATTCTTCTTGAAAATAATCTATTCCCGCAAAGGTCGCAGCCTTATGATCAATTGATCTATCACCAACCATTACGTACGTATTTTTATCTGATTTACCATCATAAATGATTGAAAAGCCTTCGGGGTTTGGTTTTGCCAGCTGTACATCATTTAAAGTGACGATCGTTTTAAATACGTTCCCAAAAGACTCCTTAACAATAAAATCTTCTATCGCACCTCGTGTATTTGAGGTCCAAAGTGCATAAGTATACCGAGAGGTATTGGTGCGTATAAATGCAAGAAGCACCGGATTAGGGGTGTATCCATGATAATGAGATACTTCGTACGATTCAATAGCCATATCAAGCTTTTGTTTTATCAGCGCATTACCTTGTGTTACCAAATCTGAGTACAGCGAATAAAATTCTAGGGATGACTGGGGTTTAGCTATCCGAATATTAGGAAAGAGCATATGCGCTGTGTTGCATAGATTGTCATATACGCCCGACCAATCAATACGAAGTTCAATAAGAGTTCTGTCAAGATCAAAAATAATCGTTTTTTTTGGATGGGCTGATAGGTATGTGTTTAATGGGTGTATCATAGTTTAAAAATAACATGAGTGTAATCCTCTGAACTCTCTCATAGATTTGTTATACGTGCGCAATACATGATCTTCAAGATTGCTGTATGCCCGTTTAAGTAGTAAAACTATTTCATCTGATAGTTGGATTAAGTTAGCTTTCATATTTATCCGCACGTACTCAGGCTTTATTGTTCCCACAAGCGCATAGGTGATATGCTCTTGCATAAGTGTCCAGACTATCATAAGCTGACCAATGGTATATCTCTGTTTTTGCGCTAATGGTTTAATGTACTCCTTTACCCACATTCGGATTGTATTAAGTTTATCATCTTGAAAATAGGCGTGCGTATTTCGAAAATCTTTTTTCCCAAGATTTTTTTCTTCTAACACAGTTCCGGTAAGTTGTGTAATCTCCAATATATGATAGGGAATAAACAGGATATCATTTTTTGATAAATAACCGATTGAAATCTGGTTCAATACTTCGATTGATAAAACTAAGCTTGTTTTGAATATATCTTACGTCTGCAAATTTTCTGTATTCTTTAAGTTGCTGGAGTGTAACGTTTGAGATGCCAATCTCTCGTATTTTTCCCTGTGTGCGAAGATCAATAAGCGCCCGGATTGTTTCTTCAAACGGTGTAATTATGTCCGCCTCGTGTATGAGGTAAAGATCGATGTAATCTGTATTTAATTGTGTTAGACTCTCTTCACATTGAGCTATCACATCGGCATAAGTTGCTTGGGGTGTCCATGTTTGTTTTACCTCATCAATATGTTTGCCACATTTTGTAATGAGATAGTAGCTGTCACGTGCTTTTGAACATAATACTTCTCCTAAAAGGTGCTCAACATATCCAAATCCATACATCGGAGCTGTATCAATATAATATCCACCCTGGTCAAGAAATGTATTAATCACGTCTGTTGCCCCCTCTTTTGTTACGGGGTTAAACATTCCCGCAAGGGGAAATGTTCCGAGGGCCACCCTTTTTTGATTAGCTGTTTTTTTCATACTACTCAAACTCTTGTTGTAACAGCGTATGTGAATAGGCAAGGAGTGTCTGAACAAGCTCACTGTTATCAAACACAGACCGTTTCGTGCGAAGCGTCATCTTTGAGATGATATAGCGGAGTCGATACATATGAAATTTTGCTTCAAAATCGGGCGGAAGTTTTGTTACAGTTTCATCTCCTCGTTTAAGGTTTTCAAGCCGCTTATCGTTAAAAAATACGGAGTATGCTGCAAAGTCGCACACTGGATCACCTGAAAATGTCTCATCCCAATCAACAAATGCAGTAATTTTTTTGCCATCGGTAAGCTCGTTCCAGTCTGCAAGATCATTATGAATAAGTCGGGGACTGTCACACACAATTATGTGTGTATTCTCTGAAAATATACGTTCGATATTCTTACGTTCTTTTTGTGTTATTGACGACCGAGATTCAAGGTAGGCGAGGTTGTCGTTAAGCGAGGCAAACATATGATCACTCCACGTGGGATGTATCCATTCGAGTTTGCCTGTTTTTTTTAGCTACATCATTATTAAAAAAACCAAAATTGCGTGTTTTTACTGAATGGGTGAGTGCGAGTAGTCTGCCGGTGTCTTCTATAAGTACTTTGTCTGTAGTAGCGTCGTAAGGACCGCTATTTTTCATATTATTGCCCGGTTCTCGCGATATGATCATATAGTCAAATGGGAAATGAGTTTTTGAATCATCTATCGCCAAGGTTGTGTATGTGGGAACTCCTGCCTGTTGTGCGTGCTCTGCAACTGCCTTTTCCGCTACCCCACGTTTTTGACCGTAACGAATCAGAAGGTAGTAAAGAATTGAAGAACAAGACATTAGAATACTTGAAATAATCCAGTTCATTTGTATTTTTTACTATGGAGCCAAACAAAGTTGAAAAGTGATTCCAATAACTGAGTAACAAATCGGTCTTTAATTGTAATATCAATATAATCTTGCTTTTCATCGAAGCTAATAATATGGGAAATGTCTCCAGATATTCGGAGTCCATATAACCCCTTCATTTCTTTGGGCATAAGCCTAATTTCTTTTAATAATTTCACGTCAGACTTCATTATGGGGGAAAACACATCGTTTTGTGCAAAATCGACAACTTGTTGTATTGATACTTCAGCTGCTATTCTTCGTTTTGCAAAACCGTTCACCCACTTGACATGATAGTCATCATTAAAATAGGGGAATGACAGGCGATATATTTCCTTTATCATTTTTGTTGAATGTAAGGCAGCTATTAAATTTTCTTCCATTCCTTCACGAATTGCATCGAGCCCTGTTTGCACGGTTATATAGGTAGATCTTTGTTTTTCCGATTGATGTATAAGCTTTTGGATAAAATCATCAAGTTGAGACTCTTGGTGTTTAAGATCTCGGACCTTCTGGTGATAGATGTCTTTTAGCACGTCCGGTGATACTGCTGTATGAGTTGCTCCTCTTTTTTTCGGATTTGAGATGAGAAGTCCATGTTTTACCAATGATTCAACCGCACGGTAGCAGGACGACTTGTCTATATGCAGGATGCGTGCAATTTCGGCTGCGGTTTTATTTCCATTTTTTTGGAATGTCAAATAAACCATCGCCTCATTTTGAGTAAGTCCAATCGATTCGAGCACTGATGTATTCATAGATAGTTGTATGAGCTGCAACTATCAAGAGTATATCAAGTAGATACAAAAAGTCAATAGTATATACTATAAGTAGTAGAAGTTACTACTAATAAGATTTAAAACGGAGAATTTGCTATGGATAACCGTCTTTCAAACCACCGCTCGAGTGGGAGCACATTACCCTGTATCCATTCTCTCAGTTCGGTGAGTGGTTTTCCAATTTTTGCTTTATTCCACGCAGGTATGGGTTTGCATCCATGTGCAAGAAGCGCATGGTCAATTAACGAATGTATCACGGTTCCATTCCCGTCCGTCATGGGATGAATGGTCATATATATCGCAAATGTTTCAGCGAGTAACTGTGGCATTTTGTGTATGCCATAAAATAGTTTAGGATATTGATTCTCAAAAAAATAACGCGTTGTTTTTTCACGTCGTGCATTATCATGGTCGGAAAAGGGAAAGTGTTCCTGAATAAACTTTGGAGCTGTCAAAAGATGTGGTGCAATAAGTTTATCGAAGTCATAAAATGTGGGATGTTTTTGGAATAGTCTTTTTCTATTATTGCCCACATACATAGTATCAATAACTATTTTCGAAATCACTGGAAAGTCGATATCAAAACTGGGTGGAATTCGCTTTCCTATCGCATCAACAACACTCCGGGCAAGATATTGATCAATTTTTCGTTTTGCTTCGTTTTTAAGAATATCTTGTATTGAAACGCCTTAGACTTGTACCACCATTGCTGCACTTTCAAGCCAATCCTCATGCGTCTGGTATTCATGTGAATTGTGTAGTCTGTTTACAAACTTATGAAATTGAATGTGTGGTTTATATTGTTCTGGATGTGACTCAGTAGGGTGTACGGTTAGCGCGTATAATGCAAGAATCTCTCTCTGTGCAGGACTGAGATTTTCAATAGGATACGCCGCTGTTAGATCGGTTACTGTTTTCTCAAGGAGTCCTCGAATATAGTTTGGGGTTAATGCATCGTCACCCCACAGGACTCTAAATGTATTATGCGGGTTGCGCTGGTCTTGTGTTTTTCTTAATATTCGTGCTTTTGGTCGGAGGTGATTAATAATTTCGTTTCGTACGAGAGAACGTGATCCATCAGTAACAGACTGTGATGCATAGTCTGCCCAGCGAATTATTCGTTGATTCAGAGATTGTGAAAGTAATTCAGCAGGTGCGGCCATGTGACAGTATATCAAATACTATAGGTTTGTGCAAGATTTGAGGCTGAAGTTTAGATATATATATGGTACATTTAATGTATGGAGGCGTATTCACAGCATAACGGACTTTCACAAAAAGGCATGCTTTGGACCTATCTTTCACAGACTCAAAAAGATCTGATTAATGAGGGACAATATCTCATGAATGAGGTAATTCAAGATCATGCATACCATTTTAAGGATTATTCATTTCTTATTTTCCCCTTCGCCAAAGCGTATGAGGGATTCTTAAAACAGCTTTTTAAAGACGTAGGGTTTATTTCGCATCTTGACTATATTTCTGACCATTTGCGTCTTGGTAAGTTGCTGTCGCCTCATTTAGTTGCAAAATTGGGAGATAGGTCGCTATTTGAAAAAATTAGATTGGGCGGTTCTCGTGAACTTGCTGATAGAATTTGGAAAACGTGGAAATTGGGGAGAAATGAAATTTTTCATTACTTTCCCCACAATGTACGGGCGGTAACATTTGATGAAGCAAATAATACTGTGTCCGACATAATCGAAACTATGGAAGTAGCTTATGCTGCTCTCGGACAAATGAAGGTAATGCATAAACTGAAAGCCCTCAGTATTAACTAAAATTTAATTTATAATTTTCATTATTTATCCGATTTGTAATTTAATATTTAGAATTGAATAAAAATTCAAAATTAAAAATTTCAAATTTGCACTGTTTGTATATAGACTATGAAAGGATTAACAACTCATCAAGTAAACCAACTTTTGTCACAATATGGTGAAAATGTAATATCGGACCGCAAGAAAAAGACATTACTTGAAAAATTTATTGAACAATTTAATAATGTTCTCACATTTTTACTTCTGAGCGCTTCTGGCATTTCATTTGTTATAGGTGAGTATGTTGATGGTATTTTAATTGTGGCGATCGTTGTTTTAAATGCCTTGTTTGGCATCTATCAAGAAGCAAAAGCCGAAGAATCAATAGCGGCGCTGAAAAAAATGTCGGTTGCAAAAATTCGTGTTTTACGTGATGGTGCCGAACAGGAAATCACGAGTAATGTTATTGTTCCCGGTGATATATGCATAGTAGAAGAAGGAGTCAAAATCCCCGCGGATGGAATAGTGATCAACGGTATGAATATGGAAATAAATGAATCTGTTTTAACGGGTGAATCGCTCCCGGTCGTAAAAAAAATAAACGAAGAAGTATATGCAGGAACCATAGTGGCAAAAGGAAGAGGTATTATTCAGATCACCAAAACAGGGATGCAGACAAAATTTGGTCAGATTGCTGACAATCTTTTAGATATTCAAGATAAAGAAACACCGCTACAGCGAAAGCTGAATGATCTAACACGCGTGATTGGAATTGCAGGAATTTTTGCGGCGGTATTTGTTTTTGTGATATCGCTTGCTCAAGGACAGGCATATTTCCCCGCATTTCTTCTTGCCGTATCGCTTGCAGTAGCAGTTGTGCCGGAAGGGTTTCCGGCTATTATGACAATTACATTAGCTATAGGAGTCCGTGAAATGGCGAAGAAAAAATCAATCGTCCGTAAACTTTCTGCTATCGAAGCGCTTGGAAGCGTTACGCTTATTGCCACAGACAAAACAGGCACCTTAACGACCAACAAAATGAGAGTTAAGGAAGTATTTGTAGATGAAAAACTGTACGATTCAGCCTTGCCACATAGTGAAAATCATCCATTTCTTCACATGGTGCAAAACGGTGTTGTGTGCTCCACTGCATCACTCGTTTATAAGCATGATCATGGAACATACGATGTGCTTGGAGATCCAACCGAAGGGGCGCTACTCTATATGGCTCAAGACTTGGGACTTGATATTAAACAGACGAGAGAGGAGTTAAAAATCACAGATGAACTTCCTTTTGATAGTACCACAAAACGAATGAGCGTATTGGTCGAAAGTCATAAGTCGAAAATTATAAATCTTTACACGAAAGGGGCACCTGAGTCAATTCTTGAGATTTCAGGATCGATACAAAAAGGCAATCAAGTACATCCACTCACATTAGAGGAGCGGAAAAAAATCGAACGTCAGATGGAAAGTTGGGCACGAAAAGGGCTACGTGTTCTTGCGTTTAGCTATTCAACTCATGAGAATGATTCACAATTTAAAATTGGAAATGTGAAATGGGGAAATGAAATATTTCTTGGCATGGTTGCTATCCATGACGCTCCGCGTCCCGAAGTGCGTGGGGCGGTAATGCGCGCAAACGAGGCGGGAATAAGGGTAGTGATGATCACCGGAGACAATGAGCGCACTGCAGAAGCAATTGGTGTTACCGCAGGTATAGTCAAAGAAAACGACAATATTCTCACCGGTAAACAGCTTGAAGAATATTCAGATGAACAACTTATGCAGGTGCTCCCAAATACCGCAATTTTTGCACGTACGTCGCCTTTTCATAAGCACCGCATTGTATCACTGTATCAAAAATTAGGACATGTAGTAGCCGTTACCGGCGACGGAGTAAACGACGCGATTGCACTCAAACAGGCAGATGTTGGTGTAGCAATGGGTCTTGTTGGCACTGACGTAGCGCGTGAAACTGCCGATATGGTAATTACGGATGATAATTTTGCCTCTATTGTTGTTGCCATAGAAGAAGGAAGGGGAATTATTGTAAATATTAAAAAATCTATTCAGTATCTCCTCCCGTGTAACGTATCGGAAGTATTGGCACTTATTGTGGGATTACTTGCAGGTGTAAATCATATTTTCTATCCTATTCAGCTTCTTTATGTAAACTTAGTCACTCACGGCCCGCCTGCGCTTGTATTTGCCTTTGCACCTCGCAGCAGCAGAATTATGAAGGAACCCCCTCATAGGGGTGTAGAACTTCTTGAGAAACGTGAAAAGACATATATTTTTGTAATGGGTATTATTTCAGCAATTGGGATGCTTGCCATGTACTATCTCTATACAATATATGCCAATATGCCTCTTGCCCAGGCCGCAGTATTTTCGGGGCTTACCTTTATTCAGCAATTTGTACTGTTTGATTTATGGTTTGGAAATAGAACTATGGCAACACATATAAAACATATGTTTCATCCCATATTCCTAGCAGCATTTTTGTTCCCCTATCTAACACAGCTTCTCATATTGCGAATCCCGGCTATTGCAAATATGTTTAGTGTGCCAACTGTGTCGATGGGGCACTATTGGGCATTTGTCGGACTATCGCTCATTTCCTTTATTGCCATGCGTGGAGTACGGAGATTTATACATATCTAATGCATAATGTACTAGCTCTGAATTAAATCTTATAGCAAAAGTGTATTTACATAATAAAATAACTTTTAAACTACTTTGATAGGGTAATAAGTCATATACTCTAAGATCTTGTTAAAACCCATAGTATATGGTATAATTTGCCCCATGAAGCGAGAAGCAACGTATGCAAGTATTTTGACTATAGCAACTGCTCTTGCCGCGTGCTCTCCCCAAGAAGTTGATCAACAAGCTCAACAAGCGTGGCAAAGGGGCGTTGATGCACAAAAACCATCCATCGCGATTATTGGTAATGCACCTCCTTCGATAGTAAGTAATCAGATAATTGACGTGGTTCCCGTAACGTATTCAGTAAGTGATCCTGGCGCTGTAGTTGATGTAAGAGTGAACGGAGGAAAGCCTGTTATATTGCCGAATTTGGACGGAGAGGGAAATGTTGCTTATGTCAATGTGGGCACCGAAGGAGCGCACACCCTCACAATTAGTGCAAAACACTGTGAAACAAGTAAAGAATTTGGATATCACTGTAGTCCAGAGGCTTTTTATCAAGCTACAATTATTTCCGACTTTACTCCGCCAGGAGCTCAAGTAGAGAGTTTAGCAGTTATGGCTGATGGCAAAATACAAGTTAATTATAAATTAGTAGATAACAACGCTCATTTTGGTGGCAAAATACGAAGCGGAACCCAAACAGCTCAATTTGCTGGGGATGGAAGAGCAACATTGCTTTTTGACTTTGATCGAAACACACTACAACATCTTCAGGTAGAAATCTGTGATGTGGTAAATAATTGCGCAAATGACACATTTGCAGACACACTGCAAGATTCTATACCTCCAACACTCACCCTCCTTCAAGAACGAGTTATAGAAGGTAAACGTGTACTCACGTATCAAGTAAGCGATAATTGGCAAGAATTACTCCCACTTGGCGGACTAGTTGCAATTAACGGAGAAAATGTATCGATCACATCTCCAAACGGAGTTGTTACATTTAATGAAAAAGCACAAGTAGGTGATTCAACCATTACTGCAAGTGCGCAAGATTTTTCCGGAAATAAAACATCCACTGAACACACTCTTACTTATAATCCATTCCCCACGCGAGTAGAGATGATTCAAGTCGATGGCAGTGGTACGGTGAAATTTCGTGTTGAAGTAAATACCACGGGTAACAATTTCCCGTCGGAAAACATCGAAGTTGAAAGTAATCAAAAATCTGGAAACGTTATTTTGGATTCTCTACCACTGTTTAACAAAGTTTTTTGTGCTGATCCAGTAGTTGATGCACAACACATCGATATAACCTGTAAGCCACTTACACCTGTTGGTACGTTTCAGTTTACGTTACGCGGTGAAGCTGCTGGTGGAGAGTCATGGCAGTCGAAGGAGACTTTTCAGATGCAGATACCAGAAGCAAGTTCTTCACTCATGATGTGGTATGTAATTAGCACTGGACTCGCATATGCATCGATGGTGGCCGCCTCAGGTTTAACGGGAGGCTTAATACATCGACGTCGACAAGAAGCTAAGCGTTCGAAACGAGTTGATCAATATATTGAAGATGTGGTTGTACGCCGAAAACCCCTTGCAAGTTTTCTCGAACAACACGACACCCCTCGTCCCATTGACAGGGTAGCATCACTTGCAAAAAGCAAAATCCTACGTGAAAAAGAAAAGGCTCCTCATAGACTTTCTAAAACCGAAAGACAAGCATATGACCTTATTGAGAAAGTTTGGAATTATGAATATAAGAAAGGCGATATATATGGTGCGATTATTAAGCTAAGGTGTATAGATCCGTTCGGCTATCCATCGCTTGAGCGACTTAAATATGAAATGATTACCCTCCTATTATCAAAGGTCACAAAGGAGTTTGAAGAAATATCAGAAAATCGATACACACAAACTCTTTCAAGTCATCGAATTAAGCAAATGAAGCATTTGATAAAGAGCATGTCAACTGAAAAGGGATTCCACAAAGTGCGAGAAGATATTCGAATTCGACTCTTAAATTTGATTTCTGAATTTGAAATTGTAACACGTGCCCGCTCTGTTAACTCTGCAGAAGAGTTATTCAATGCTAAAGAATTTTCAAGTCGGAGTAGAGATGAAAAAAATATGACTCATATCTTTAACTCGCTTATTAACTGGAATAATATTGTTATTGCAAGCGACATAATAAAACATGTTAAAAACGAAAAAAGTAAGTCTTATATGCGTTCTGTACTCAAGAGAACAGTAAATGCAATACGTTCGGAGTTTATAAGTGAACTTAGGCAGTGTGATTCAGACGATTTAGCCTCAAAAGATAGACAAAAGAAATTACTCCGAAAATATTTACAGGACATGCGTCTGCCAAAAAAACTTCTTGAGGAGTTGTCAGCACTTCTTAATCTTGAAGTGTCTCGACGTAATCATGACTATGTAACGATGATAAGATCATTCGATTCACTTGTGAAGGTTGACAATTCTCTCCCATTAAATGAAACGTTCGTACAGACAGTAGAAGATGCGGTAACCATGATAAACACTGATGTTGAACCATTTTTTGCATCAAAATCAGTTGTGGGGCTTACCCCAGATATGGGGACGAAGATATTATCATTTTATGCATATCTGCAAGGCTTACAAAATTCAACCTGGTGGAATGCGATTCGTTTTGAAAAGAAATTTGAAATAGAGCAACGAGTAAAAGAATTAGCCTATGTCATTGCATCCGGAAGAAGAGGATTGCTTGAAAAGATGCGTCCGGATGTATTTAAAAAGGGTGATGAAAGTGAACTAGGCCAAATGATTACACTAAATGCACAGTGGAGTAATTTTGTTGGCGTATCATATCTTTTAGAATCAGTAGATGGAAAAATACCCTCTCTTGCGAGTGGATTAAGAAGATTATTTTTTGATGGGTGTTGGACTCCTCATGTAAAAAAAATAGTAGATCTATTGCAGGTTGAAAATGCACAGGCTGCACAAAAAATAATACAGTCTTCGGTTTATGATTTTACTCAGGGAGTTGATATTAATGGTCTTCTTCAAAATCACAAAGAGTTCATGTTTTGGAAGCTTAATTTGCTTCCACACTGGCCCAATCTTGGCGTGTTTCCATTTCCCGAACAAACCCAAAGTAGAATAGCCTCAGAAGTGCTTAAGTTGGTATTGCACAATAAATTATCATTTAAAACTGCACTAAAAGCAGTAGAAAAATGGTATGAATTTACCACACTTAATGCCTATCCTACGGCCATATTTCACTATGTAGGTGTAAAGCGGGAAGCAATAGAAAAAGCTTTAAGTATTGGCGACATTACCCCTATTGCAACTACACTACAGAAGCACTTGATACGACTTTCAGCATATTTACAGCGGGTTTCAAGTGGCGAAAAAACTACAGAAAATGATAATATCATTACATTCTATGAGATATCAGCTGCTAATTTACAATACAACTGGACGATGCCGGTAATTGCATGGTTGCGATCAATGATGAAAAATTCTTCAGTAATACGTTCTGACGCAATAAAACCAATACCTCTAAGCAGAGATATGGAGCGTGAAAAGCTTGCAGAGCTTGCAATACATAATGTATTTGCCACTCTAGTTCAAGGTGGTCTAGCTGGATACGATAGTGCGGTTAACGCCCTAAAGCTTGAACCTGTATCACAATTTGTAGGGGATTTTTGATAACTTGAATTATTATAGGATTTATGATATAATACTATAGTATTAAATATAAGTTATGACTACAACACCTTTTTCACACAACGAATCTCCAAGTGCGAAACCTGGATTAGCTATCGCTGTACGTGATATTGCGAAAAGCATAATACCAGCCGACACAATTAGCCACATGACACTAGATGGTGGACCAGCAGGATTTGGATTTGGTAGGTCTGCAGGTCTTGAACGTGAGGCGGCAATTGAAAGACTGATGAGATTACAGCCTACTTTTAAGGTAGGAATAGTGGCAGATGCCACTGGCTCAATGCATAATGATGCGAAGGATGTGCGCGAAAATGTCGCACCGTGGCTGGTAACTACTCTTGTTCAAACAGCTATATCAACATTACGCACAGCACAAGCTGCCTTATTAGAAGGATTGAGCGGACAGTTGAGCTTAGGAGAAGGCGGCAAGCTAATGCGGGACGGAATTCAACTTATTGTAACTATAGCGGCTACCGGTGATAGTAGGTTACAAAATGATGCATTGCCAGATAAAAAAAAATCTTTAATAGATGACCCTCCCATTGATATATTAGTATCAAAAACAACAGTAAAGCTAACGGATTCGTCTGATGAATTAGAAACAAAGGCTCGAAAAATGTTGAGGGCGATTACTGATTATTCACCTTCAAAAAATGGAGGTGCCAACGAAGGAGAGTCGATACCAGAGGCTCTTGCCGCGATAGCCGGTATTCTTGGGCCAGGTGATCAACTTCTGCCTCAAATCGGAAGGATGATCGCATATTATGAAAAATATGGCGAAAGTGATAAAATTTTCCAACTTGTTCAATACTTAAGAGCACTTGGTACATTTACTCAAGATACTACCACACAAAGACAACAAGCCGATTTGTTGGTAGCGATAACCGATGAGAGACCCCCTGAAGATGCAGTATTATCAATGCAAAATGTTATTGGAACAATGAAAGAACGAACTACTCCGCTTTATGTTATAACACTAAGGACACTCACTTCAGAATGGAAGGCAGCTACTGCCTATCAAAATGCAAAATTTCTTGACCTTGAATATATGAGTGAAGTAGGGGGAGCCACCACTCATCCGATGCTTCCTGCAATCGAATTAGGAATGAGCCGCGCTGTTGTGAATAGTCTTAAGTTGTTAACGGATTAACACACTAAATCTATATGGCAGAAAAAAAATCTAATAAACTAAAAGAAGGCTTGGCAATGCTTGGTCAAAAAACACATACTCTCGCACAGCTTGCCGTTAAAACAGTGAGTACTCCCGCAGGTGGCCTTGCCTTGAGGTATGGAGCGCTACGCAACATACCCATCATTGGCAGCAATGGTCCAATCCACGGATTTTATCGCTCACTTAAGGAAACATCAGATGGAAACCTGACTGTAAACATCAATTTCCATGAAAATATGACACTCGGACTTACTGGTCTGATTGATATGTGGCTGCAAATTGTAAACGAAGGCGCATATAAAGATATACGGCGAAGTATCTTTTTGGACACGCTGAACGGTTTAGTGGATGAAAACGGCACGGTACAGTACGAGCGGTTTTTAAAAGCCCGATCAAAATTAGGACCTGCACTGTTAGATATGTTAAATGATCAGGTTATTGGAAATGGACTACCTATTAAGGGCGACATAGATCCAAACTCTTTATTTGAACACGATGGAATTCCAAAAGAAGCTCAGAAGTTTCAATATGTGAAGGATGCACTGTTAGGTACCGCAGCGGCACTGGCATTGGTTGGTGTTGATATTGGCATATTAAATATTATTCCTCCAACTCAACAGGAAGTTCTAAATCCGGATTATGTTGAAGATGTTTTGAAGGGCGGATGTGTTGGGGCGCTTGGATTTATCCCCTCTTTTGTAATGAGTAGGGCTGCAAGTGATTCATCAATACGCAAAGGTGTTGTAATTGGGGGCGGTTTGTTAACTACCGCAGCAGGCGCAGCAGTATCCGGATTAACATCAAAGGCAGAAAAAACAATAAGTTTCGAAGCTAATCCAGCAAACTTTCTTGAAGGTGGGTGGACAAGTATTCCGCTTGCACTGCTTGGTTTTGGTCTGGTTGGATTGATTAGAATTGCCCATCATAAAAGATACTTTGCAACAATTACTGATCTTATTAAAATCATTAAAAGTGATAAAATCAAATCGAGTGGGTGGAGGAATGTACTCACAATTTTAGTGGATTCGTTGCATTATCAACAAAGATTGCGACAGTTATTAAGTAGTAAAGAAGTATTACAAAATACTGCCGTGAGAAGCACGTTTTATAAAAGTCTTGGAATAACTGATGAGGTTGCTCGGGCAGTAATAAACTTCAAAAATCGCTCAGACGAGAGTATTGAGAATTTACGTAAACTTACTCCAACACGTCTAAAGGATTTGAGTGCATTTTTAATGCATACAGAAATGTTAGGATGGTTGTATAACGCTAAGAGCGCAAACTCAAAAACGAGCGTTCAGCACCTTATACCAAAAGCATTCGAGCTGTTTTCTACGCTTGACGTAGAAACACTTTCACTCGTAAACGAGGGAACTACCGGTCTGGTAAAAAGTCTTAAGGAAAAAGATCCCGTCGCAGGTTTGTCTATATTGTTTCCGTCTGTATCGATGCTTGCTCTTGGAGCTGGTTTGACCCCTGGAAAAGAGGATGATGGAGTACATTTTGGACAGAGGAGTATGAACATGGCAACGAGTGGATTATTTATACATCCTTCCGTTCGAGCAACCCAGGATGCAACAGTTGCGTTTAATAATGATACGCTACGTGGTGCGATGTGGACGCAAGAAAATATTCAAGAGTTAGGCAGAGATTATCAGCGTTCAATACCTATTGGAGGATTAGACAGAATAAACCGACCGTCAGTACAAGTTTCTCTCCTCCAGCTGTATAGCTTTGCATACAATTTATCACAAGAAACAACGTATGAGAGTGAAGGTTCTAAAGGGCTACACAGTGATGTGGGTGAGACCATACTTAAAAGTATGGAGCAAAACAAATTATTTGGCTATATTGCACTTGCTGACTTGTCTAATGCAATTAAGTGGGCGCCAACTATGTTGGGCAATTTAGATAAATTAACATCGAGTACAATAATTAATGCATTGACACAACTACGTCATACACTTGTTAGAAAAATAATCAACTCAAACTTACCAACGGATAAAACGAACGCAAGACGTTTATTAACCAGCGATGAATACGCCTTGAGAGCATATGAGTCAATGGAAATGTTGGTGGAGTCATGTGGAGACGAAGTTGTATCTCAGATACTTGGAGATAGATTACAGCAGATTTTTGCTGTTTCAGGCGCTTCTGGTGATCCGCTCATTTATACAGAAATATTGCCGGTATGGATATTTAATTTACGCAGACAACTTCCACACTCAAAGTATTTAGGTGAAACAGTACTAGGGCAAGTACTCCCACATATAAAAAATATCGCAGGAGAATATATTACAAGAATTAGTCCTATAGGAACAGCCGCAGTAGAAAGTAAGGATATAGAAACTATCACAAATTATTTAAATCTTTCACTCTTAGCAGGTGCATTTAATAAAGATGAAAAGGAAGCGCTGGCTGACACCATTAGTAAGTCACTTGATCAATGGATAACGAGTATTGATGTACGTTTTGCAACTGTTCTTGGAGAGTTAAAAATACAAGCATCACCTCAAAATGTACACGACTATAATAGATTACGAATTTTGACTACTTTAGCTGTAGAACTAGATCATGATAGATTTAAGAGTCAAGTACACGAAATAGGAGTAAAACTTAAGAAATTGGAAACTCGACTTTTTTCTATAAAAGCATAAGAGTGTAGTTAGCCTGATTCTATATTACTTTTTTTATTATAGCCTCGGCATCAATCTCCTCATACCGCATAAGCTCCTCAGGCGTTCCTGAGCGGGGTTCTTTGCGGACACATAAATGGATAAATTGAGTCGAAAGTCGAAGGTCGAAAGTCGAAAGTTCAGATAGCACGGCTTCACCAATGCCGCCAGCGGCGTGGTGGTCCTCAACAACTATTAGTTTTTTTGTGTTTTGAGCAAGTTTTGCAATAGTGTTGCCGTCAAGTGGTTTTACCGAGTATAAATCTACTACGACAGTATTAACTTTCTTTTCACTGAGTATTTTTTGCGCCTTGAGCGCCTCATGGAGCGTTATACCCGCGCCTATAATTACCGCGTCGGTCGTGTAGCGTGTAGCGTGTAACGTATTATCTCTTTGTCCAGACGCTTCACGATTTACGTTGTGCGTTACACGAGACGCATAGTGTATTTTGAGTCCTCCAACAGGAAACAGCTCGTCGGGTCCATATAGTACCGGGGTTTTTTCACGTGTGGTACGAATATAGTGAAGACCAGTAAGACCTGCAACCTGATGAATTAGAACATAGGTAGAGACTGCGTCTGATGGATAGAGCACAACACTTTCACGTACGCTTCGCATCATGGCAATATCTTCAAGTGCCATTTGTGAAGCCCCGTCCGGTCCAATGGAACAACCAGCATGTGAGCCAACCACAGTCATATTGGGTTTTGAATACTGAGCCATACGGATCTGGTCAAATGCACGGGTGAGGAATGCGGCAAAGCTCGACACAAACGGTATCCAGCCCACCTTAGACATACCCAAGCCCATCGAGACCATATTTTGTTCAGCAATATATGTTTCAATAAATTGCTCGGGCGTTTCTTTTTTAACAAACTCTGCATAGGTGGAGTTGGATGTTTCAGCATCAAGTGCAATTACATCCTTGTTTTTTTGTGTCAAGTCTGCAAGCGCTTGACCATACGCCTCACGGGTGGCTACTTTGTCGTGTAGCGTGTAACGTGTAACGTGTAACGTTTGGTCATTGGCATTTGAGGATTGATTTGTTATTTGTAATTTGTCATTTGTAATTGATGGTTTCGTAATGGTTCCCACAATAGTAGTGTCAAAATCTCCAATAACACGCAAAGCTTCTTCAAGTTGATTCCCCGGAATAGGTTTACCATGCCATCCGTCTTTATCTTCCATAAACTGCACGCCCGCACCTTTTTTTGTTTTAGCAATTAGCATGAGCGGTTTTGATCTTTGTGCGGTGAGATGAGACCTATACACTGCAGATACTTCCTCCAGAGAATTCCCATTCTCTATTACTACTACATCCCATCCAAACGACTCTAAACGTTTTTTATATGTCTTCACGTCCCATCCGAGCTGAGTTTCCCCGCGTTGTCCAAGCCGATTCACATCAAGTACGGCAATAAGGTTGGAAAGCGAATAGTGTCCGGCAAGCTGGAGTGCTTCATAATTTTGTCCCTCTGCAAACTCTGAATCACCCAGAAGAACATAAACCCGCGGAATTTGAAATTTAGAATTTAAAATTTGAAATTTTTTTAGTATTCCCATCGCCATACCAACTGCCACCGAAAGCCCTTGCCCTAAACTGCCCGTTGTAACATCTGCATAAGGGAACTCGGGGGTTGGGTGGCCTTGGAGTCGTGAATCAAACTTACGAAGAGTAAGAAGTTCTTTTTCGGTAATCACACCCGCCGCCTCGTAGAGTGAAAATAAGAGGGGCGCAGCATGCCCCTTCGATAAAACAAAACGGTCGTTTGAAATATATTCCGGATGCGTAGTATCCTGCTTGAAGTACCCGTCAAAAAAGAGCGGAACAGTAAGCTCAACAGCAGAAAGAGATGAAGAAGGATGTCCTGTTCCCGCTGCAGTTGTAGAGGTAACAATATTTTTTCGCACACGCTTGGCAAGTGTTTGTAGGTCGGTGATGTTTGTCATATCCTCAGAGTGTAGCAGATTTAACAGTATAATGAAGTTTATATGGTTGTAGAAAGCACAATTGGTGATATAACCAATCGCTTACTCAAAATTCTCGACGTATTGGGTGGCCAGCGTAAAGGATCGGTATTAGCAAATCCAGAGTTTCAAAAGAGAACGGTTGAAAGAGCAGTCTCGAAGGCATCATTAATAAGTCAGGAAAAGCAAAATGCGCTAAGACGGTTATTTGGATATGAACTGGCAATGCTTACGATACCAGAAACTAACAGCGAACAAGGCGTAACAAATATTTTTGAAAGTTTATTTGATGGAGTGTTTGATAGTGGTACGAGCAAATATCGAAAATGTGAAATACCAAATGTTCAAGAGCCTTTTGAGGCGGGTTCGGTGCCCATACTTACTCGATCTGCCTTTATTACTCGAGTTTTACAGGAACATCGCGTTCAAAATTTGCTAGCGTTAAAGGGGCAGGATTATGGAGTTTCTATAGGTTTGATTGATATTCATAACCTTCGTGGTGCTGATTTTGAACTACCCAATCAAGAAGATAAACCCGCCGATGTATTGATCAATAAAGCTGCAAGAGCAATTCGAAATGCGTTTGATTCACTTCATTACACCTCCGATGAGAGTAAAAGAATAAATAAGTCTTGGGAAATTGGAAGGTATGGGGGAGACGAATTTGTGGTTGGTCTTTTTGGATCTTTTTCACCGGAAGAAAAGCGAAAATTATATGAAGAAATTCAGCGACAACTAGCACTTCCAGAAAACAATTCCTATTATCAATACACACTGGCTGATGGAGAAGCAGTAATAAAGCGAGAACCAATTCAACTTAAGTCAAGCTCAAACGGTAGTGTTGTTGAAGAAATTGAGTTTCCCCAAAGTGGAGATGAGACATTGGTTGATCAACGACTAGTCTTTAAAGAATATCCTGAACGTGGACTTCTATTAACAAAAGAAGAGTTTCAAAAGGTTGTGAATAAATATTCAAAAAACGGAAAATTTGACATTGAGATGTACCGTAAAGATTATCCGTTAACATCATCTAACTATCCCCCCCGAAGTAAACACACTACAGAAGAAAATTGAATATATTCAGACCCAACACCCCGAACTTGCATTTTACTTTGACCTTGCACAATTATTAGATGAAACAGATCCCCACGCTGACAATGGCGCTATTGCCCGCCGACAAGTTTTACTTGAAACAGTTGAAAATTCATTATTTGATCGACTTATTGGTGAAGCAATATATTCTCGTGACCAGTTTCAATCCTATTTTCGAGATGATGAGTTTAGTATGGTTGCAACCTTCGATTTGAAATTTATTAAGGAAATTAATGAAAAAGCAACATACGCTGACTCTGATATCTCTATTAAAAAATTATGGAATAAAATTCAATCTTGTCTAGAACCTGGTGACAGAGAGAAGATCATCGTGGGACGATTTGGTGGTACCTTTGCGGTTGGTATAAGAACAGGTCAAGAACTATCCCCAAACACCATTGATAAGTTATCTGAAATTCATTCGTTAGATCTTACCCTTGGTGATAGACGATTCGCCGTGCCTATTGCAAATACATGGTCACCCATAAATTTAACTGATCAAAATCCAGAGTTGAGAGATGGGCGATCTGTATTTAAATCAATTCTCAAACTAAATGAGCAAGACTTTTATGAGAAACTTCTAACAGATATCATCATAGAAGACTTTAATGTGCCTGTGGGACACTTTATCGACTCCTTATTAAATATCGATATAGACAGCATTAGACAAACAAATTCAGCAATTTCCAAAGAGCAGTTATATTCATTATTTTTAAGAGGAAAACGAAGGATTGAGCGTGTACCGCGGCTGTTTAATTCATTTCTTGATGGTCAAACACTGAAATTTTTTGATCCTGAACGCATGGTAAACGTTATATTAAAAGCTTCTAATAAAATGCATATGCCTAGAGCACTCACAGAAGCGGACACACAACAGATTATTGAAAAGTATATGCGAATCATGATGTTAACAATGATACACTAGAGTATGATCCAATCTCTTTTTCAGCCCAAATCAATTGTCATCATTGGAGTTTCGGAGAACCCTAAAAAAGTTGGGTATTTGGTAACAGAAAAACTGCTCGCACAGGGCTTTCAGGGTGATTTGTATCTCGTTAATCCAAAACGCGAGGAATTATTTGGGAGAAAACTCTATAAATCGGTAAAAGATATTGGTAAACCAGTTGATCTTGCAGTGCTTGCAGTGCCTGCCGATGTTGCAATAACTCTCCTTGACGAATTACACGAAGTTGGAATCAAGAATATCGTGTTATACGCCGCGGGATTTAAAGAGGTCAATACAGAAGGGGCAGTAAAAGAACAAAACCTTCGTATTAAGGCAGAAGAGTATGGTATGACTATTCTTGGTCCAAACTGTATTGGATATGTAAACACAATTAACGGGGCAAACCTCACATTTTTAAAACACTCTGCGCCCAAAGGAAATATTGGGTTTCTTTCTCAATCTGGCGCATTGGGGAGCCTCATGGTAGATTATTTAGTTGGTCATGCAAATTTTGGATTTTCCTATTTTATTAGTCTTGGGAATAAAATGATGGTTGATGAGGTGGATGTGCTCCGATTTCTTAAAGACGACCCCGACACCAGAGTTATCGGCATGTATCTTGAAGACGTAAAACGTGGCAAGGAATTTAAAAAGGCGCTTCGGGAGACAACAGCGGAAAAACCAGTAGTAGTGCTCAAATCAGGGTCAACTGCAGAAGGCTCAAAAGCGGCAGGCTCTCATACAGGAAGCATGGTGGGTGATGATGCGGTTTTTTCTACCGTATTTGAACAATGCGGAGCAATTCGCGCGACACAGTTTTTTGAGTTTATGACAATACTCAAAATGTTTAGCTTTGAACGCACTCCCACATCAAGAGACACATTGGTACTTTCAAACGCAGGGGGAGTTGGGGTATTATTAACGGACGAACTTATTAAAAACAAACTATCTCTCGTTACCATTCCTGAAGATCTTAAAGAAGAGATTAAGCAAACAATTGGAAGCGATAAAGTAACCATTCATAATCCTATCGATCTTCTCGGAGATGCAAGTGCGTTTCATTATCGACAGGCTATTGCCACCACTCTTACACAGAAAGAAGTTGGCGCAGTAGCAATTCTGCTTACACCGCAGGCCAATACTGAGGTTGAAGAAACTACTCAGGCAATAATTGAGGCGCAAAAAGCATTTAATAATAAACCGATTTACCCCATCTTTATGGGAGAAAAATCGGTGGGTAATTCGCACGAACGGTTTGAAAAGGAGAAAATTGCAAGCTTTTTTACCTACGACTTTGTACCTGTTGCACTCGCAAAAATAATTAAATATAAGGAATATCTCCAATCAACGTTTAAGGGTAGTGGTGATAGTCTTGCAAATTCAATAAACCCAATTGCGTTACCGCGAAAGACATTATTAAATCCTGTAGAAACGAATGAAGTTTTTCGGCAAGTAGGAATCGATACTGTTCCTCTTAGACTTGTTCAACAAGAAGATGAACTAAACACAGTGCTTGCCAACATACAATACCCGGTGGTTATGAAAATAGCCTCAGAAACCATTACTCACAAAACTGACGTGAAAGGTGTTGTAACTAATATCACAACTGCAGAAGATGTAAAACAGGAATTTATTCGTATGAAAAATATTACAGACGTACATGGTGTATATATTCAAGAAATGAAAAGAGGATACGAGCTTATTGTTGGGGCAAAACGCGATGTGACTTTTGGGGTAGTGGTAATGGTTGGAGTCGGAGGTGTTATGGCTGAGCTTATGAAATCATTTGTGACATATATCTATCCGTTTAGTAAAGCCGAAATGAATGGAAAATTACATGGCACGCATGTTGAAAAGATTATATATGGATTTAGAGGGGCTAAGGCGGTATCACAAGACGATATTTACAATGTATTATCACGTATTGGTTATCTTATGTATAACGAGTCCTCTATTCGGGAAATTGATTTAAATCCCGTTCTTGTGGACAATGGCAAACTTCATGTTGTGGACGGGCGGATACTTCTTGACACGCAAAAACATACAGTATAATGAGCGCGTATGCCCGAACGGGTTGCAACACACCAAATGCTGAAAGGGGCCCGCATTCGCGTTGAAATGAAGACGCACCCTCATATGTATGTGTGGGCAACCGTAGTTTCAGATCTAACAAATCTCGCGCCTGTTCCGCGGGAACTCTCATTAGATAGGAGTAAGGGTATGAAATTATTTTTGGCGATGACAGCATTTACTGTTATGTTTCCCCAACACGATAATCACCAGGTAATCTACGAACCTGAAACAAAACTGTTTGCTTTTGCAAATCCGCAAGATGGCTTGGTGCGTAAAATTCCAAAAGAATACAAACAGCCACGTATGTTATAATAACCCTATGGAGTTACACAAAACATATTATTACATCCAGCCATAAGGCGGGATGTGTTTTTGTGTAAAAAACCCGCCGAAGAGGCGGGTCTTTGCGTTTATGGATAAAAAACTCATAATGCGACAAGTATCGTACTATCACTATCAGCTGAGATATCGGCGGATGTGAATATGGGAATAATAAACCACACAAACCCGCCGAAGAGGCGGGCTTTTATATAGTTTAAAAAAATATTTTATGACAACAAGACAAGAAATAGGAAACAGTCCCGAACGCGAACGAGCGATGCAAGCTGCATTTAGACGTCAGGTTGCGGACGTTGTTAATTCGCCTGATACGTTTATTAAAAAACCAGGAGTACTTCGAGTGGGGTTTGAGATGGAGGCTTCGGTGGTTCATACTAACGGACTACCCATTCAAGAGCACATTCGTGACGCGATGTGTGCCGAAGTGCCAAGTGCCGATCCAGAGTTAGGCGCTGCTCAAATTGAATGGCGCACAGACCCTATTGTGCTAAATGAGCCAGATGGACTTGCACAGCTTGTTGAGCAGGTAAGGGAGCGGGACATGCAAATGGTGACAGCCGCATCGCATCATGATACACGTATGCTCCGTATTGGAACTCAACCGCTCATCCCGCTAGAACAAATAGAGCGTACAAGTAAACCAAAATACCAGAAAGTGCCCGATTTTCATAATGCGCATCGAACACACACTGAAACTACACTGGGCATATGGGAGGAGCGCGTAGATGTAAACAATGCAGCTGTTGTGGCACTCCTTAATAGTTTACAGAGCAATATTGAAGCGGAAAGTCTTGAGGATGCGGTTGACTTAACCAATAGGTCTCTTATGATTGGTCCATGGGTCGTGGCACTATCGGGTAACGCACGGTTTATTGCAGGAAAGGACACATTTTTTAATGATGTTCGTGCAACCGCATGGGAAATCAGCCACGATACACGGTCGGATCAAGAGAGAAAAGACGGTAAAGGACTTCGGATAGGACTTCCAACTGAATACTTTTCATCAATAGAAGATTATTTTGAAAGGGTCGGGAGTCATCCGTTTATTTTGGATGATGAACAAAATGCTCTCCGTATTGGCATAGGTCTATTTTGGCAGGATACCCGAATTAAGATTATCGATAATTCTGCTGTGGTTGAGTTTCGCCCTGTTTCTATTCAGCCAACTGTTGAAGAGGATATTGCCGTTATGTTGTTTTACCTTGGTAGATTGCAATGGTCTAAAATGACACAAGAACAACTGATGCCGATACAAGAGGTGAGGGAACGAAGGGCGCTTGCTATGCGGGTTGGAATTCTTCCGTTCGGAGAAGAACTCGAACGAGAGGTGCGCCGTGCTCACGATGCGTTGGTCCAATTGGGAATGGACAGTGAGGATTTAGCTCCGTTTTTTTCAATACTGAATGAGCGAGTTAAAGCAAAAAAAACGCCAGCAGATATGTTTGCGGAAAAAGTGCACGCATTTACGGGGGAGAGAGAGGATGCATTAAAAATTGCACTTGGTATATAATAAACATATGAATACACAAGACAAATTCAATCTTATCAATCAAGTTGGTGAAGAGATTATTGGAAGTGATGAGTTAAAAAACTACCTAGAAAGTGGAGAAGAACTAATTGCGTATGATGGATTTGAACCATCGGGACAGATTCATATCGCCCAAGGTCTTCTTCGTGCAATAAATGTAAACAAGATGATTAAAGCGGGTGTGAAGTTCCGCATGTGGGTTGCAGACTGGCATGCGATGGCGAATAATAAAATGGGCGGTGATCTTGAAAAGATAAAAACAGTCGGACGTTATTTTATTGAGGTGTGGCGTGCGTCAGGAATGGATCTTGACCACGTTGAATTTATGTGGGCATCTGATATGGCTAAAAATCCTGATTATTGGAAGTTGGTTTTACAAGTGGGAAAGTCAAACGCTCTAAAACGATTTGTTCGTACTGCAGAGATGATGGGGCGTGAGGAGTCGCTTGAAAAACTTACGGGCGCGCATATTATCTATTCGTGTATGCAGGTTGCAGATATTTTTATGCTTGGCGCAAAGATTACACAACTGGGAATGGATCAACGAAAAGTAAATATGCTCGCGCGCGAAGTGGGGCCGCAACTTGGGTATTGGAAGCCGGTTGTTGTAAGTCACCACATGCTAATGGGACTACAAAAAGTCAAAAGTCTAAAGTCGGAAGTCGAAAGTGAAATGCAAAATGCAAAAATTCAGGAAACAATAGAGAGGAAAATGTCAAAATCAATGCCGGACAGTGCAATTTTTATGACCGATACCACAGAAGATATTAAGCGTAAAATAAATAAAGCGTACTGCCTCGAAGGTGATATAAAGGAAAATCCTGTGCTTGAGTATTGTAAATATATTATCTTTGAGTCATTTGATCGTCTTGGTATTACTGAGTTTGTTATCGAACGGCCCGAAAAATGGGGGGGCACACTCCGCTTTGCAACCTATGCCGAGCTTGAAACTGCTTTTGCAGAAAAAAAGCTTCACCCAATGGACTTAAAAACTGCAGTATCAGACTATCTTGACCGGTTACTTTGTCCAGTGCATGCGCATTTTGAAAAAAATGAGGAAGCAAAAAAACTTCTGGAGACTGTCAAGAGTTATCAGGTGACGAGGTAATTATTTAAACGACCGATAGAGATCCCAAATTTTTTTGCAGTAGTCTCCCGCATTTCCTGTGCCATAGTCATATTTACATACCCCGTGGTGTTTTTCTGCAGCCAGTTTTATTGTCTCTTGTGGCCAATCAGAACAACTGGGTTGGGGTGATTTGGCAACACGACCTTTGGTGGCGTACGCAAAAATAAGCGCATTATCAAAAAGTACTCGTCTATCAAAATTACCCGGAACATGAGCAATGGTACTTTTTCTCGTGACTTGCTGCTCCCATTCCGAAACCTGTAAAAGACCCATTATTTTAATATCGGTTGGGTTGCCAACCGCACTACTGCATTTAGTGCCTGCCTGCACACTATCCTGAGGTACAATACCGATCTGCGTATGATATCCAAAACCATAACATGGGTCTCCAGTGCCTGTTTTCCATCATCCGTATGTGTTATAAATTTCTATCGTCTTTGCAGAATCATTTTTAAATCGTTCTCCCGTTTCGGTTGATTTTATGGCCATCATTAAAGCAGCAGGGACACATGCCCGTTTTTCTACCTCAGCAAAAATTTCTGCAAGGTTGCTTCCAGGGCGTTTATCGGATGTTATAGTCTGGTATGTTGCCACGGTTGGCTTAGGCACTTTGGTAGGCTTTGGTGTATTGGTTGGTTGAGGAGGATTTGTTACGGGAGGGCTTATAGGACGGGTAGTGGAAACGGGAATAGGAGTATCTAAGGGAATAGTGGTGGGCAATTGCGCTGGAGTTGAGGTTGGAGGTGAGTCTGGAACTGTCGGATGATCTTCGGAATCAAATGTAACAGGATCTGGTTCTGAAACGACAGGCTCTTCAGGTTCAGGAGTAATAACTTCGTCTTGTTGTGGCGGCACAATCTGTGGGAGTTGTATTGCGAGGAGAGACGAGGTGATTGAGTTGGTTAGTGAATTTGAGTTACTTTTTAAATCATTTGCCATTTTACTAAGGTCTACATGCGGCGCCTGATAGACATCTCCCAATGTCTGAATTTCTGCATCTTCCTGAGCATAATTCATCACAAAGGCACTAATACCAATCGCAAGCAACATAGCAATCACAATACGCAGTCGAAGCATAAGCATATATTTAGTATATATCAATAGTATATATCAAAATATAAAAAGGGTTATAATTGTGCTCTATGTTTTCCCATGTTGTATGCGGAGGCACGTTTGATACGTTTCATGAAGGTCATAAACAGTTGATACGAAAGTGCTTTAAAGTCGGGCAAAAAGTTACTATCGGCATAACTTCACAAAAAATGGCTCTCCAAAAACTCAAACGTGAATGTCATGATTCGTGGGTTACGCGCAGAAAAAATGTAAGCACCTATGCACAGGTTTTTAATAGACAATTCACTATTGTAAGGATTAATGATATCTATGGTCCAACCATTTTAGAGCGTTCTATCGATGCAATTGTTATTACACAAGATACAGAAAAAGGGGCAAATCTTATCAATAAAAAACGCGTTGAGCTCGGCATGAAGCCCCTTTCAGTGGTTTTTATAGACCTAAAAAAAGGTAATGATAATGTGGTAATATCATCAACACGCATCAGGCAGGGATACATAAATAGGCATGGAACATCATACAGAAGCCTATTATTTAGCAGAAAAGTACATCATCTGCCAAAATCACTTATACCAGCTTTAAGAATGCCACTGGGCCACTCTTTTCGGACTATTGAGGAGTATTTATTCACAAAAACTGCATCGTTACACAATTTAGCCACAACTCTGGGGGACACAATGTGGATAACTGTAGGCGATGTAGTGACACATGAATTTGTAAAAAGAGGTTTTTCCCCCACTTTTTCGGTAATAGATAAAAAAACTCTCCGAAAAGCCCTAAACAAAGAATATCTTGAGAAAATTATACAAAAAGATTGTCTATATGCTCTAAATGAAAAAGGAACAATTTCACAAGATTCAATTAAAGCACTTTTCAAATTAATTAGTTTAGAGCATAAAAGAGCCATAAAACAACTCATTATTGATGGAGAAGAAGACTTATTGGTTCTACCCGTTGTACTTATATCTCCGCTCGGGACACGAGTGATGTATGGTATGAGGGACAGAGGGATTGTGGCAATTGAGGTGACAGAAAAAGTAAAAGAGAAGGTGTATAATCTACTAAAGCTATTTGAATAATGAATTATATTCATTTATTAAGTACATAAAAATTTACAATTTTATACCAAAATTGATATATATGGACGAATCAGAAAAATATAACCCAACAGAATTTGAAGCTAAAATGCTGGAGCTATGGGAGAAGGAAAAGGTTTATTCGACAGTCGAAAGTCAGGAAAATAAATCATATTGTCTATCAATGTTTCCGTATCCCTCAGGAGCTGGACTTCATGTTGGTCACGTTCGTATATATACAGGCACAGATGTATTGGCCCGCTATTTTAAAATGACGGGAAAAGATGTGTTACATCCTATGGGTTGGGACGCATTTGGGTTGCCGGCAGAGAATGCCGCAATTAAAGCGAAAAAAAATCCCATGGATATGGTACCGGGTAATATTGCAAACTTTAAAAGACAGATGAACATGCTTGGGTATTCGTATGACTGGAGTCGAGAGTTTTCTACCACCGATCCAAGCTACTACAAATGGACACAGTGGCTTTTTATGCAGTTTTTTAAGATGGGACTGTTGTACAAACGCAATACGCCTATAAATTTCTGTCCGAAGTGTAAAACAGGTCTTGCCGAGGAGGAAGTGCTTGCAAATGGTACTCACGAGCGGTGTGGGTCGGAAATAACTAAAAAAGAACTTCCTCAATGGATTTTTAGAATAACTGCGTATGCAGATAGACTTCTCAAGGATCTTGACTTGCTTGACTGGCCACGAGGGATATTGGAAATGCAACGGAACTGGATTGGCAAGAAAGAGGGGATAAATATTGAGTATACAATTAAGGATTCAACAGAGACAATTATCTGCTTTACCACTCGGCCAGATACTAATTTTGGGGCAACGTTTATTGTTATAGCTCCCGAACACCCATTCGTAGGTAAACTACTGAGTTCAGAATTAAAGGCGGAAGGTACACACTTAAAAGAGATTAAAGATTATATTGAGAAAGCTAAAGCAAAAAATGAAATGGAGCGATCTGCAGAGGGGAGAAAAAAAACAGGTGTGTTTACCGGATTTTATGCTATCAATAACTTAAACGGACGTGAAATGCCTATTTGGATTTCTGACTTTGTATTGGCTGGATTTGGGACTGGTGCTGTTGTGGGCGTTCCGGGTCATGATCTTCGTGACTTTGAATTTGCTACAGAGTTTGGAATTGATGTATTGCGCGTTGTTAAAGGAAAAGATGGCGATACTGGCCTTATCACCAAAAAAGAACAGGTACAAGAGGAAGAGGGCACAATGATTAACTCTGAATTTTTAAATGGACTAGACATTCACGAAGCAACTCAGAAAGTAATGGACTATCTTGAAGATAAAGGATGGGGTAAGCGTACGGTAACCTATCATCTTCGTGACTGGATATTTTCACGACAACGATACTGGGGTGAACCTATCCCAATGGTTCATTGTGATGTATGCGAAAAGAACAGACAAGATACGAACGCACTCATTATTCACGGCACTTGGGGTAATGGGAATGGAAATTGGTTTCCATGGCTGGTAAATCATCTGAAATTAAGTGGAGTTGAGGCAGTGTCGCCAACTCTACCGGATGCCAAGCTTCCAAAATTTGAGGAGAGAATGGCATTTTTACGCTCAAACTACTCACAATATACACGGCCGTCATCAATAATTATTGGTCATTCAAGCGGAGCGGGTACCGCACTACACATTGCACAAGAAAACAAAATAGATCAGCTTGTTTTGGTTGCTCCGGTGCTTTATGTGGATTCCGCATATAAACCCATCTTAGTTAATGCGTTTGATCAAAAAACAGGCGACGCACTCGATACACTTTATAACAATCATGCCATCGATTGGGAAAAGATTAAGAAGAATGTGCGAAAAATTACAGTTGTGTTTGGCGAAAACGACCCATATCTTCCCAAAGAAATGAGACCGTTTGCAGAACAGATATTTGGAGCGGAAAATGTACATGTAGTTCCAGGGAAAGCTCATTTTAGTGCGGGGACAAAAGACAGCAAAGAACAATTTGAGTTACTGCGGTTTATTGAGGTACGCTCAGTAAAGGGATGGACCATGATTGATGAGTCGGAACTACCCCTTGAACTTCCTTATACAAAATCGTACGAGCCAACCGACACAGGTGAGTCGCCATTAACGGCAATAAGCGGATTTAAAGAAGTGTCGTGTCCACTGTGTGGCGGTAAGGCATCGCGTGAAACAGACACCATGCCTAACTGGGCGGGAAGTTGTTGGTACTTTCTCCAATTTGTGATGCAAATTGGAGTAAAAAATCAAAAATCAAAAATCAAATATCAAAATTTGAAAAATGAGTGGCTTGCTAGTCAAAACTCTAGGAGCTCGAAGGACGCTGGTTGGTTACCGGTTGACTGGTATTTGGGTGGAGCAGAACATGCTGTGCTCCATTTATTGTACGCGCGGTTTTGGGTGAAGGCTCTTCAGGATTTGGGGCTCCTTACCTTTCCAGAACCATTTTTACGACTTAGGAATGTCGGCATGGTGCTTGCTGAAGATCACCGAAAAATGAGTAAGTCGTGGGGAAACACCATTAATCCCGATGATGTGGTTGCCCAATATGGAGCGGATACGCTTAGAATCTATGAGATGTTTATGGCCCCTTTTAATATGGAAATTGCGTGGTCAACATCTGCTCTTCAGGGTGCACACCGATTTATAAAAAGAGTGTGGAATCTCTATACAAGTCAAAAGTCCAAGGTCGAAAGTCAAAAGTCCGATTCTGAACTGGTTGCCAAGCTCAACAAGACTATTCAAAAAGTGGGAGATGATATTGCACAGACCAAATTTAATACCGCAATAGCCGCCATGATGGAATTTCTGAATGAATATGAGTCTGTAGTCGAAAGTCAAAAGTCGAAGGTCGAAAGTCTTTCATGGGATGAAGCAAAGAAATTTCTTCAAATATTAGCACCATTTGCACCGTTTGTGACTGAGAAAATATGGAGAATGTATGGAGAAACATCGTCGATTCATAGTTCACAATGGCCAACCCAAACAAAAGTTGATATAAAACAGACGTCAGTAACTGTTCCGATTCAGATAAATGGCAAATTCAGAGGAACAATAACCATCCAGGGAGAGCCGACACAAGATATGGTTGAAAAAACAGTACAATCCGATGTTGGCTTGAAAAAATATCTTGAGGGTAAGCAATACAAACTTATTTATGTAAAAGGGAAGATAGCTAACTTTGTGGTAAAATCATAGGGCTTGCCCGGTCGTCTAACGGTAGGACATCAGACTCTGGATCTGATTATCCTGGTTCAAATCCAGGCTGGGCAACACTATTTACCAAAAGTAGTGTATAATTACTGCTTACGTTAATAGTCTCATGAGATCGGACCTTTTTAGCCTCCGTTTAGGTAGCATAAGTGCCTCTCATACAAATAATCAGTATGGAAATGCGAAATATCGTCATTATTGCGCACGTAGACCATGGAAAAACTACGCTTGTGGACGCGCTTTTGAAACAGACAAAAACATTCCGCGATAATCAGAAAGAGATGTTGGAAACGCTCATTATGGACAGTAATGACTTAGAGCGTGAACGAGGTATCACTATTCTTGCAAAAAACACGTCTGTATTTTATAAAAATACAAAGATAAATATTATCGATACACCTGGACACGCTGACTTTGCTGGAGAAGTTGAGCGCACAATTACAATGGCGTCCGGAGCTATCCTTTTAGTTGATGCTGCAGAAGGTCCTTTACCACAAACAAAATTTGTGTTAAAAAAAGCGCTTCAGGCGGGACTTAAAATTATTCTTGTTATCAATAAAATTGATAAACGTGATGCACGACCACTCGAAATAATCTCAGAAATTGAAACACTGTTTTTAGATCTTGCGGAAGACGATTCATCACTTGAATTCACCACTCTTTTTTCCGTTGGTCGAGATGGTAAAGCATTTTATACCCTTCCAGAAAAATACGACGCAACTAAACCGGGTGATCTTACTCCACTTTTTGAAACGATACTTAAAGAATTTCCCAATGTAAACATAAATGCAGATAAACCACTTCAGATGCAGATAAGTACCCTTGACTATGATAATTATGTAGGAAGGCTTTGTATTGGAAAAATTTCACAAGGTACTCTCAAAAAAGATCAAACGGTTGCGGTAGTTGGCGAACACGATAAAACACTCGGCACATATAAAATTGCTAAGTTATTTACTACTGCGGGTCTAGACAGAGTAGAAGTGGACGAGGCTACATCAGGTGATATTGCCACTCTTGCCGGAATTCCAGAGCTGACAATTGGCCAAACGGTATGTGATCCAGAATTTCCACAGAGTATGCCGCATATTGCGGTTGAAGATCCAACAATTAAAATAAGCGTTGGTCCAAACACGAGTCCGTTTGGAGGCAAAGAGGGTAAATTTAGTACATCACGTAAACTTCGTGAACGTTTATACAAAGAAATTGAGACCAATCTTGGTCTACGTGTAGAAGACGATAAAGAAGGTGTGGGATTTATCGTTTCAGGTAGAGGCGAACTTCACCTTGCAGTGCTTCTTGAAGAGATGCGACGTGAAGGATATGAAATGGAGGTTTCAAAACCTCAAGTTATCTACAAAACAATCGATGGTGAAATTTGTGAACCATATGAAGAAGTAACAATTGAAGTAGATGAAGAGTATTTTGGCATTATTACTGAAGAAATGGGAAAACGCAAAGCAAGTATGTTAGATATGAAAAAAGAAGGTGGCAGTCGAACGAGAATTGTCTATCGCATTGCAAGTCAAAATTTACTCGGTATTCGTAACTCACTTCTTACCAAAACGAGGGGCACTGCTACGCTTCATTCATTTTTCTTAGGGTATTTCCCTAAGGGTCAGCGTATGGACGACACACGAAACGGAAGCCTTGTGGCGGTAAAAAGCGGTGAAGCTGCCAACTATGCAATTGGCAAAGTTCAGGCACGCGGTATACTTTTTGTTGCGCACGGAGACGTGGTATACGAAGGTATGGTGGTGGGGGTTGCAAATAAAATGGATGATATTGAAGTTAACGTCTGTAAAGAAAAACAGCTTACCAATAACCGTTCAGCAGGTGAAGGAGTATCGGTGGGTATAGTTCCTGCAACGCGACTTACTCTGGAACAAAGCCTTGATTTTATCAACGATGATGAACTGTTGGAAATAACACCTATCTCACTGCGTATGCGAAAACGCATCCTTCAGTCAACTATGCGAAGGGTAAGCGACAGGCGTATGCGTCAGATACGAGAAAGTCAGCAAGAGTCTGTTTGAAAGGTAACAAGAGTTTGAATAACGAAGCCTAAATTGGTACAATAACGGGAATAGGGTCCATAGCTCAATTGGTAGAGCAGCAGCCTTTTAAGCTGTTGGTTCTGGGTTCGAGTCCCAGTGGGCTCACACTTCGTATGCACACTATAAAAGTCTCACATTTATCCAAACACTTTCGCATATATAAAAAGACGCCGGGACTTATTGGATCAGTTCGATCCTTTTTTAAGCGTGAGTATGAACTCTCAAAAGCAGTTGATGATATCTCTTTTTCAATTGAGCAGGGGAATTGGTTGGCTTTATTGGTCCAAACGGTGCAGGGAAAACTACAACGCTTAAGTGTCTCTCGGGATTAATTTACCCTTCAGGCGGTAACGTGGAAGTGCTAAGCCATACTCCTTTTCAGAGAGATCATTCATTTCTCAAACAAATCGCACTCGTCATGGGTCAAAAAAATCAACTGTGGTGGGATTTGCCAGCACTTGATTCATTTCTTCTTTATAAAGAGATATACGACATAAGCGATAATGATTTTAAAAAGACTGTATCAGATTTATCAGATCTTATGGATCTGCACGACATTCTTACCGTTCAAGTACGTAAGTTATCGCTTGGACAGCGAATGAAATGTGAGCTAGCAGCTCAGCTTCTCCATAAACCAAAAATTTTATTTCTTGATGAACCTACCATTGGACTTGATCTTGTGGTACAACAACGTATGCGGACGTTTATTAAGGAATATAACAAAAAACACACCTCTACAATACTACTTACAAGCCATTACATGAACGATGTAAAAGAACTATGCAAACGAGTAATTATTATTAACCATGGCAAGCTCTTATATGATGGCAGTTTAAGCGATATTGTAAGCAAACATACGCAACTTAAAAAAATATCAGTAATGTTTGAGCACCCCATTGAACGTGCAAAATTAGAACATGTTGCACGTATAGTTTCGTATACAGATGAACAAGTTGTGTTTGAGGTGCCAAAAGATAAAACGGCATCCCTTACCAATCATCTTCTGTCGCATTACCAGATTAGTGATTTGACTATTGAGGAGCCCCAAATAGAAGAAATCATTGGAACAATATTTAAAAACGAAACGGTATGAGATGGCTGCGAATAATTGGTCTTCAATTCGAAGAAATTTTAGAGTATAAACTTAAGTCATTCATATGGCTGCTTATGCCTATAATGAACAATTTAACGCTCATTTTATTTTGGACAGGAGCGGTTTTTCAAAAAGGAGAACAAACTCAGTTATCTTCGCTTACGACTTACTATTTTCTTATGACCATCTGCGGACTGTTTTTAAGTTCACATGTGGAATACGAAGTCTCCGAGCTTCATATTAAACGAGGAGGGCTCATTAACTATCTTCTTAAACCAGTTTCATACTACTGGATGCAACTATTCGAAGAGTTGCCTCATCGAGTTCTCCAGGCCACATATGCACTGCTAATTGTTGGGTATATAGCGTTAGTTACAAAAAGCAATCTTACAATTAATATACGTCCGGAAACAATACCGATTACTCTATGTATTTTTATCATGGGATACTTACTTTCCTATACCATTAAGTTAAGTCTGGCTTTTTTAGCTTTTTGGATTAAAGAAATTGGAGGAATCACTGAGTTGTTTATGATAGTCTCCATCATTTTTTCAGGAGGACTATTACCTATTCCGCTTTACCCTGAAGTCTTAAAAAATATCGCCCATTCACTTCCATTTATTTATGTGGGATATTTTCCCGTAACCAGTGTTCAGGGAATCTACAATGCAGAGGAGCTGTTTCATATTTTAGGCATGCAACTTATATGGTATGGGGGAATAGTAATCGTAAATAGAATAATGTGGTTTTTTGGATTACGTCAGTTTACGGCCGTTGGTCAATAATATGGAAAAATATATTCGAGTGTATAAAGCTATTATTCACATGAATGTGGCGCATATGCTTGCCTATCGAGTGAGCGCAATTAATGGAGCTCTTGCTTCAACTGGATGGGGTGTATTTCAACTTGCTTGGATTTTTATGCTCACGGATCGTGTGCATCATGTATATGGATGGAGCCGCGACGAACTTGTGCTTCTGGCCATGGGATATGTGCTTGTAATTGGCATATTTCATCTGTTTTTTTCACGCGGGTTTGAGGATTTTTCCTATGTGGTGAATAGAGGCGGGCTTGATGCCTATCTTCTCCGACCCATTGATACACAATTTTTTGTTTCAACACTCCGCATTCGGATCACTAACCTTGTACGCATCACACTCGGGCTTGGATCGATGATTTGGTGGATACAGTATCGGCAGCTTCCGGTAACACTTGAAGGTGTGTGTATGTTTTTACTTTTGGCGTTAGTCGGGATAGTGGTCATTTTTTCGTTTTGGTTTTTCTTTTCTTCGTTATTAATTTGGTATCCGAACTTAAATAATCTTTCTGATTTTTTGTATACGTTTAACGGATTTGCGCGCTATCCTGTGGAAATGATACTCCGAACGGGAAATTTACTTCTCTATTTGCTTATTCCACTTATGTTGGTGGTTGCGGTGCCCGTAAAGGTACTGCTTGGTGAAATAAATGCGGGGTATATCATTATTCTCTGTGTGAGTGCGATGATACTTTTTATCCTTTCGCGTATGTTTTGGAAATTTGCTCTCCGTTCGTATACAAGTGTGGGATAAATCTTGTATAATTTTTTCCTATGCAAACAACATCACGCACACTTTCAAACGGGCTTCAAGTCATTTTAGTTGATACACAGTCATTCCCAACACTTACTGCACTAGTCATGGTTGGAGCAGGAAGCAGGTATGAAAATAAAAAAAATAACGGAATTGCTCACTTTTTTGAACATATGGCATTTAAGGGTTCAAAGCAATTTCCAAGCTCATATGCCATATCATCCGCTATAGAAGGAATTGGTGGAATATTTAATGCGTTTACATCAAAGGATCATACCGGGTACTGGATAAAAGCAACAAACGACCATACAACCAAACTAATCGATGTATTATCCGATATGCTTCTTGCATCGCTTCTTGATCCCGAAGAGATTGAGCGCGAGAAAGGGGTTATAGTTGAGGAGATAAACATGTACGAGGATATGCCTGCGCGTAAGGTTGGAGATATTTTTGAAGAGGTTGTCTATAAGGGAAATCCACTTGGCTATGATATTGCAGGCACAAAAGAAACAGTAACATCGTTTAATCGCGAAACCTTTACAAGCTATATGGAAGCGCTTTATGCCCCAAGCAATGCAACAGTTGTTCTTGCAGGTGGATTGCAGGGAAAACAGGAAGAATATGTCGCGTACATCGAGAAAAAATTCGGAACATGGATTAATAAAGAAACACCCAAGCCAATACTATTTACTCACAAACAAACCAAACCTGAATTTTATGCAAAAAACAAAAAAACCGAACAAGTTCATATTTCACTTGGGTATCGCGCATTCTCATTTAGCGACAAACGCAAATTTGCACTTCAACTTCTAGCCGCAATTTTAGGCGGAGGCATGTCATCTCGACTTTTTATGCAGGTGCGTGAAAGAAGAGGATTATGCTACTACATCTCTACCGGGCGTGAGTTATATAGCGATTCCGGCACAATCGTCACTCAAGCAGGTATTCGAAACGATAAAGATAAAATTCAAGAAGCAATTCATGTCATAATCGATGAACACATGAAAATTGCAGCTGGAGACATAACTGAAAAAGAGCTTTCCGACGCAAAAGAATTGGTTAAGGGTCGGTTTGCACTTAGTCTTGAAGACTCAATGAATATCGCTACAATGTTTGGAACAAAATTTGTTCTTGAAAAAGAAGTGGCCAATCCTTCACGTGTAATTGAGCACATTATGAAGGTGCAAAAAAATGAAGTTGTAGACCTTGCAAAAGAATTGTTTGTTTCAAAAACATTGAATGGTGCAATGATTGGACCGTTTGAAAGTCGTGATTTTTCCTTAGGTTAAACCACGTATTATTTACCGGTTACACCATCATGCACTTCCTGTGACACTTGCTTGAGTAAGTCGATAGAATTTTTTAATCCCAAACCCTTACTCATAATGCACAAAACATAGGGAAGATCTTTTGCGTACACAATTCCACATTCATGGAGCTGAGTTTTGCTTTCATTATTTTGTTCTTGATAGATACCAAATTTCATTGCTGTTTGTGTGTTCTTAGGTACTCCGGCGATAATTCCTTGAGTAAATTTTGAATCGAGAAGATATGTCAATGCTTTTTCAGACGTCTCTCGAGAGAGGTAAGTTGCGTTGTATAACACTCGAAACAAACCTGCATAACTACGGACGGAAATATAATCGTTAGGCGAGTTTTCATCTGGGTAGGGTATGTCTAATTCTTTATGAATTTGTTGAATATAACTTGGCTCAATGTGTTTAACCAATAATTGAAACGATGCATTGTCCGAAACAGAAAGCATATTTTTAAGTAATGCGTCAACTGTATATTTTTTTCCTTTTTCCAAGCGGAATCTCGGATCAATGCTGTTTGTATTATCAACCGCGACGTCTCCGTCAAGCTCTAACTCTTGTGTAAGGAGTAGGTGATTTTGTTCGGCTTTTTTTAAGATAGGCAATAAGTATGGGTACCTTAAGGAGGCTAACTGGTGCAAATTGTGCACGTTTGTTAATACCAAACCGTGGACCGTTTTTAAGATCACGGAAGTAAATTGCTATTTCGGAACTAGGTGTGTCGAATTGTGCCACAATCGGATCAATTTTTTTTCGAACTGTTGTTGCAGGTATGAGTGAGTGTGGACTGTATAGTTCACAGTCGATGAGTGGATCAGTGAGACGGCTGTGCTTTGAACATGAAATTTGTACAGAATGTTTTGAGTTTTGAGAATAGGTGCGAAGTGCAATGCTCTAGCCAATACCAACTCCAAAAAGAATCAGTAATCCACCAACCAAATACTGTTTCATGCAACGAAGTATAGGGAGCGATTGAAAAAAATGCAAGAATATCGTTTTTTGGCTTTACAAAGCTACATGAATATCGGGTAGACCGTTGGAATAGGCTAAAGAACTATCTATAATATACAATTGACCACAGCCTCAAAATCTGATAGTTTAAAATAATGCGGAAAAGAATTGTTTCGTTGCTTATTTTATGCTTACACTCTGTTAGTTTATTTGGAGCATATACACAAATTTTTTCTTTACTTCCTACATCGGTTCAAGCGGCAAGCAGAACACTTACTTCATCGGTTGACTTTACTAATGGGCAAGGAATTGGTGTTGAAGCGACCACTAAAGAGGGTGAAATAAAGTTAAAAGCAGATGGATCATGGGGTGCACGGGCCTGGCGGACACCTAATATACTGCTTGGTGATCAGGTGGGAATTGCATCAGATGGAACGTTTATCTATCTCCTTCTCAATGCTGACAATCTCTTTATCCGTTATGATCCGGTAAATAATACCTGGAAGACCCTTGCCATAGCGCCTCGATATTCATATCCCGGGGCGCAATTAGTGTATCTTGATGGCTATATATATGCAGAGTTTGGAGGGTATCAAAAAGATTTTGCGCGCTACAACATTGAGACTAATACGTGGGAAAACAGATCGAGTATGCCTGATTTAGTGTATGGGGGCACATCATGTGCGACAGATTTGTCAGCCATCTATTGCTTGCGAGGAACAACAACTTCGGATTTTTGGAAATATACTCCCGGTACGAATACGTGGTCAACGTTATCTAGTCCTGCACTAACAATCGGCGTGGGCGCCGGTCTAGTGTATTACTCAGGTAATTTATATGCACTGCGTGGCGCGAATACGACCACAATGTATCGGTATAACATAGCTGCGAATACCTGGCACACCACATCAACCCTTGGCCCCGCTCTCGCTGTGGCACCCGGAGCAATGAATGAAGATCACACAATCACTATAAAAAATGATGAAATATTTGTAACACGTGATCAGGGCACTCAAAGCTTTTATCGCTATAAGATAAGCACAAACACTTGGTTGACGCTTACCAATACACCTCAAACAACGCGATATGTTGGTAGCGTATATCATTCTGGAGATGGCTATATATATGTATTTCGTGGTAACAATTCTTATGAATTCTGGAAATATAATACAGATTTAAATTCATTTGTAGGCCCGACAGATCTTCCAGCAAGCAATGCTACGCCGGGTACGGGATCCGACCTCATTTATCATAATGGGTATCTGTACTTTAGCCGAGGGGGAAATCAGGTACATTATTACCGCTATCACATTTCAACTGGCACATGGTCTGCCCTTACCAGTACCACAGGAGCATTTAATGACGACATAAAAGGAGTACGAGCCGGTGACATTATTTATTATATGCGCGGAGGAGGCACGACAACGTTTTACAGTTATAATACTGTTGGCGGATCATGGAGCACACTTGCTGTTGCACCAGCAACTATCGGTGCAGGTGGAACTCTTGCCTACCCGGGAACGGGTGATTTTATTTATGCCACACGCGGTTTAACTACTCGAAGTTTTTATCGCTATCAAATTTCAACAAATACCTGGAGCGATGTAGCAGTTGCCGACCTTCCTGATAATGCAGATGCGGCGGTTGGATCGCGCCTCATTTCTGATGGAACTGATATATACGCCATACCAGGTAACGGTATGAGCAAGCTTATGAAATATGCGATTGGTACAGATACTTGGTCTGAAATATCAAATCTCCCATTTGCTCCATACTATGGAACAGACGTGAGTTATTATTCAGGAAAACTTTTTTTTCAGGCAGGATATTATAAAAATGGATTTTACGAGTATACAATAGCAACCAATACATGGAGACAGCTTGACAATATCCAAACATATGGGCCAAATGACCTCGGTCCGTATAACGGTGGTTCACTTGAGATTGATTCAACAACGGGTATTGCATACTCGTTATCTGGGCAGAGTATACTCCACATGTATCAGTACACTCCTACCGCATATAACTATCCAATAACGGGCACATGGACAAGTGAAACAATAGACCTCACCTATGTCACAAGTTGGACTTCGCTTACCTCTACAGTTTCTACCCCTAATGATTCAGCTATTACGTTTGAAACGCGCACAAGCGCAGACAGAATTACATGGTCGTCATGGGAAGCGGTTGCAAGTAGTGTAATAGCCTCACCGGTAAAAAAATACATTCAGATTAGAGCAACACTGTCTGCCACAGCAGACAGGACACAAACCCCCACACTTCAGTCGATTGTAATAAATTATGTTGGTGATGAAGGCAACCCCTCTAACCCCACAGGTTTTTCCGGACTTTCGCAGGCAGCCGGAGGTGTGAGTATAAGTTCCGGTCAAAGTTATCGGTATCAGTCACCGTATTTTAGTTGGACCGGGGCAGCCGATGCGGAAAGCGCTGTGTCAGGTTATTATGTGTATTATGGTACAGATAGTGGTGCAAATCCAGAATCAGAGGGCTCATTTCAAACAACGTCCACATATACTACCACTGCAGATATGGCGCAGGGGCAAACGTACTATTTGAGATTGCAAGTTAAAGACGCTTCAGGTAACACATCATCTCCTACTACCGGTTTTATTTATACCTATATTGGAGTATCCCCTCCTCAAACCGTTACTCAAACGACTAGTGCAGAATTTGGAACAGGAACGACAGACACGGTAAACGTTACCAACGATTCAATTCGGCTAGAGTCAAAAGCAGGTTTTTGGCAACAAGAGCGGGTCGCACTTTCTCCGGTTGCTAAAAATTATGGTTCAGACCTTGCATATAGCAGTTCGGACAATAAACTCTACATGTTTCCAGGTAACACAAATACGTTTTATGAATACAATATTGCAACGGACGTATGGACTGCAAAAGCAACTATGCCAGCTGTTGGGTATATAGGAGGTGACGTAGTAGAAGGTCCATCGGGATATTTATATGCACTGCGCGGGCAAAACACAACAGCTTTTTGGAGTTATAACATAAGTGCAAATACATGGTCAGACGGGGCGGTAGTTGATGCGCCGCAAAATGTGTTTTATGGTGGGGCAAGCGTGTTTGACGGTTCACAATATATCTATGCATTAAAAGGTAACTCTGATGACACCTTTATGCGGTATGACACGCAGGCCGATTCGTGGGAGGTACTTGCAAATGTTGATTTTGGTACTCCTGACAATCAGATTAATAATTTAATTTATAATGGAGGCGATCTTGCAATCAAGGGGAATGATAAGGTGTACGCAATACAGGGTAACGCACGTTCGGGGTTTGCTGAATACGACACCGCTACAAATACATGGACTCCATTACCCAATCTTCCCATACTCGCTAACGGTGGTGCTCGCATTGAGTATGATGCAACAACAAATGCAATTTATTTACTGGGTGGAAACGGAAAAGTGGATTTCTATAAATACGACATTGATTCCGAGACATGGAGCACCCTTCCAGATGCGCCAGCTTCAATTGGAAATGGTTCAACTTTAAAAAATGTGAATGGGACTCTCTATGTATTAAGAGGGGGAGGCAACACACAATTCTACAAATTTAATATTGCAAAAAATTCATGGGTCATACCAACGGTTGGATTATTTGGCGGCTGGTTTAGAGGAGCTGATTCACGCAATTTTAGTCTTGGAGCAGATATTGTAAAAGGAGATGGAAATAACTTTTATATTACTCGAGGAAATTTTGACAATATTTTTGTTCGTTATAACGCCACATCGGGTGAAACGACTAAACTTGCCGATGCGCCATCCGGTTTTTATATCGGAGCAGAATTAGTATATCTCCCGGACGTAAATAAAATTTATGCTACTGCAAATAGTTACAATAGAAGGTTGTATGTTTATGACATCGCAACCGACGTCTGGTCTGAAGAGGTGAGCGATCCTCCGCCACTTGATGTAGGTGAGGGGAGTTCGCTTGCTTATGATGGTTCCCAGTACATATATTGGTTAAGAGGAGCATCGACTCAAAGTTTTTACCGGTTTAACAGACTGGGAAGTGCAGGATCCAAATGGAGTACAGCTCTCAGCAATATACCCGCAACCGCACAATATGGGTCTGACATGATTATTAAAGATGATTACCTGTATGCATCTCGAGGTAATACACAACTTGGATTTTACCGATACGGACCCCTTTCTGGATCCGCCTCATGGAACGATGCGGTAGTAGCTGATTTACCTTCCGGATCGACTATCGGGAATAGCGGATTTTTGGTTGATGGGGGAGACAGTATCTATGCTACTCGCGGTATAAATACCAATGCAGCACTCCAGTATTCACTATCAGGAAATACGTGGTCAACAATTGCAAATGTTCCAGCTCAAATAACGTCCGGAGGTGCCGGAGCTTCAAATGGTACAGACAAAATGTTTGTAATTGCAGGAGCAGGTACAAACACATTTGGAAACGGTTTGTATTCCTACATCATGCAAACAGCAAATACATCATTTGAAAGTACCGGTGAATTTATATCATCAACGTTTGATTTAAGTTCGGTATATCGATTTGCCCGTCTTCATGTAACTGCCAATGTCCCAACCGGAACCGTAATTACGTCGTATACGCGTAGTTCAGATAATGGTTCAACATGGGATGAATGGCAACAGACGGTTTCAGAAAAAACCGTTGGAACTTCACGTTCGTATAAAATAAGCTCAACACCAAAAAGATATATTCAAGTTAAAATTGTATTATCTTCTTCGGATAATATCTATTCTCCAACTATTAATGACTTTAGCGTGTCCTATTATCAAGACGCAGATCCACCACTCAACCCCTCGCAAGTAACCGGATATACAACATCCACAATGGCTGCAACGCTTACCACAAATACGTGGTATAACTATCCATCTCCCCATTTTGCCTGGCCACTAGAAGGGGCGGTTAACGGTGCAACTGATAGCGCAAATGGCTCTGGTATAGATGGATATTATGTATATTTTGGTGCATCAGCAAGTGCTGACGTTGTGAACGAGGGTGTGTATCAGTCAGGTAATACCTATACTGCATCAGGGCTTACCGCTGGTCAAACATATTATCTTAAAGTCCGCACAAAGGATGAGGCAGGTAACATAAGTACGACTGATTATGATGCATTTATCTATAAATTTAACGATCAGCGACCCGACAATCCTACCACTCTCACTGTCGATCCACCTGGTCCATCAAATATTAACTCATACACATTTGCCTGGAGTGGAGGAACACCCGATGTAAGCTATTGTTATAAAACAGGAGCGATTGGTTCAGTTGAACAATGCACAAATGATACCTCAGTTGCAAGTATATCTGCATATCAGGAAGGTAACAATATATTCTATCTTCGGGCAAAAGATATTGCAGGTAATTATGCGTCAACCTATGCTACAGTCGTATATAAACTATTAGAAACCGCTCCAAGCGCCCCTCAAAATCTTGAGGTGAACCCGGTAAATAGTACTAACGGTGAATTTTCATTCACGTGGGATCCTCCGGCATATTTTGGAGGTACACAGGCCGGATTACGGTATTACTATTCAGTAAACGCACTTCCCACTGCACAGAATGTAACCCTTGTCGGTTCACAAACGTATTTACCATTAGGTACGTATGCGACACAGGTGGATGAAAACACCATGTATGTAGTGGCAAAAGATGAGGTGGGGAATATATCGTATAACGCCTATACGTCGGTAAATTTCTATGCAAACACATCGGCTCCTGGAGTGCCTACCAATATGGATATTGCAGATCTGTCTGTTAAAGATGAAGAAAAATGGAGATTGGTAGTTTCATGGGATCAGCCTGCCTCAAGCGGTTCAGCGGGTGTATCGTATTACAACGTATACCATACCACAACCGCTGATGCGAGCTGTACCACTGGTTTTGAATCGTTTACAAAAGTTGCCGAAACCAGACTTACATCGTTTGTTCATACCAACCTTACACAAGTTGAAAACTATTATTGTGTAAAAGCATGCAACATTACTAATCAGTGTTCTACAGTTTCAACTACTGTACACATGTTGCCAGATGGAAAGTGGGAAATTGCACCTACCCTCGTATCTAGTGTGTCTGCTACAGTAAAAACCAAATCAGCAGTAATCGAATGGTCAACTGACAGAACAAGTAACTCGTTTGTTAAGTATGGGAAAACATCAGGCGATTACAACAATGAAGCAGGTTCATCCGATCAGGTAGTTGCACATAGCATATCACTAAACAGTCTTGATCCAGGTGCGACTTATTACTACAAGGTATTGTGGACAGATGAAGATGGTAATACAGGAGAATCAGAAGAATTAAGCTTCACGACAAATGCGGCACCATTTGTATCGAATGTAAAGTTTTCACGGGTAAATATAAACTCAGCTCAGATTACATTTACTATCAAAAGCGCTATTAAGGCATCGGTGCAATATGGAAAAACAATTAGTTATGGGAGCGTTGAAAGTATCTCCACTTCAAAAACTGAAACAGCATATACCGTTGAAATTACAAATCTAACAGAAGGCACACTCTATCACATGCGTATTGCAGGTGAGGACGATGAGTCTAACGTATATTACAGCGATGACTACACGTTTGAAACATTACCCATTCCAAAATTAACCAATATTCGGGTGCAGCAGGTGGTGGGCATGCCGACAGCCATCATTCGGTTATTATGGACTTCCAATACACCAATTAACTCAATTGTGACGTACTATCCCACCAACACGCCTCAACTTGCAACCGACAACATTAGTCTTGTGCTTAAGCGGAATCATGAGGTAATACTTAATAATCTCGCAGATGAAATGGACTACACAATATTGATCAAAGGAAAAGATGCGGTTGGTAATGAAGCAAAGATGGAGACGCGCACGTTAAAAACAGCAAATGATGTACGTCCGCCGGAAATACAAAATCTTAATGTAGAGTCAACTATTATTGGAGTTGGGGAAGGTGCACGTGCGCAGATAGTAGTAACATGGGACACCGATGAGCCTGCAACAACACAGGTGGAATACGGACAGGGAACAGGGTCTACATATAATCAAACAACTCAAGAAGATACGAATAAAACCACCAACCACACCGTTACCATTACCGGGCTCAGTCCATCAAAAATTTATCATCTGCGCGCATTATCAAAAGATAAGGCGAATAACCTTGGCCAGTCACTCGATACCGTTATTATTACACCGAAATCAACTAAAGATGCACTAAATCTAGTTATTGAAAACTTATCAAAAACATTTGGCTTTCTGAAGGGAGCCACTATACTGAGATGATATGGCAGAAAATAAACGACTATTAGAAATTGAGAATCTTAAAAAGTCTTTTCCTGTTGGTGATGGAGTGGTTGAAGTACTAAAGGGGATAAACATTCGGGTGGACCAGGGTGAGTTTGGTATTATATTTGGACCTTCGGGATGTGGTAAATCGACATTGCTCCATTGTCTTCTTGGGCTTGAACAACCTACTTCAGGACTAGTAAAAATGGAAGGACAAGACATTTATTCACTTACCGAAGATCAGCGGTCACTGTATCGGAGACACAATGTAAGTATTATTTATCAGCAGCCATTGTGGGTATCGGCACTCAATGTTATAGAAAATGTCAAATTTCCTCTTCATCTACTTGATATGCCGGATGAAGAGATTGACAAAAAAGCTCATGAGGTTTTACAGCATGTAGGGATGGAGCACTGGGCGGAGTATGTCCCAACAACCTTAAGTTCAGGTCAGCAGCAAAAAATCAGTCTTGCACGTGCACTCATGCTTGATCCTCTCATGATTGTTGCAGATGAGCCGACGGGAAACCTTGATACCATATCGGGACAGGATCTGCTCAATACATTTATGGGGCTCGTTGAAAAGGGTAAGACAGTGATCATGGTTACTCACGACCTTGAGTATCTGAAATATGCGACAAAAATTTTTCATATGGTTGATGGTCTTGTAGTAGAAGAGTATGAACCCAAGAAAAAACTAAAAGACAGCAATATGCAAGGGGGAAAAAAGTCAATTGGAGGTCAAGACGCCGCAAACGTACGTGACCCTCATTTTTTGGAGAAGTTACAGTTGTAATCTATGCAGAAAATAATTCAATTTATTATCCACGTGGGAAAACGGATCTTCTCAAAAGACCTCTGGGTAACTATGGGTAGATCAATATACCTTTTTTCTACTTTTTTTGTCTTACTCATCGTATTCATTACGGGAAAATTACTTTCAAAAGTATTATTTATTCCGGTACTCGGCAATATTCTGCTTAAACTTAACTTCCCGACGGGTAAGACTATTATGCATTATGAAGGGTTATTAAGCCTCAAGCTTGATAATATGCGTACCTCTGAAGTGAAACGAAGCTATCTCATTAGGTTGGCGTTTAAAAATCTACTCTCAAAAAAAACACGTTCGTTTATTACCATATTGGGCATGTCTGTAGGTATCGGGATTATCGTACTCCTTTTATCACTGGGGTATGGTATTGAGCGGCTAGTCATTTCTCGTATCGCATCATTAAACGAACTTCGAATGGTAGATGTGTCATCAAGTGAAAATACGGCATTACGACTTGATCGAATTGCATATGGAAAAATTGCCAATTTTTCTGCAGTAGAAAAGGTAATTCCATTGGTATCTACTGTAGGAAAAATTACCATTAACAAAGCATCGACCGATGTGCTGGTGTATGCTGCTCCTCGGGATTATCTGAACACCTTAAATACCCGAGTTATCCGTGGTAAGTTGTATGACGATAACCAATCGTTTGATAAAACCAAATCACACATACATACAACAGGCACGGTAGCAGGCATATCAACACAAATCGAGTCGGGCACATTGGGGACACAACGATCCGATTTTGCATTTGATATTTCAATTCTACCCAAGAAACATATTCCCGTATGGGAATCATGCGATGTGGGGAGTAAGGTGCTAGGATATACCACTCGATTTGAAGGTGGCACACGGGGAAAAACCATATGGGGATCACAGTATAGTCCTTTTGATGAGTACGGAAAAGCAGGATATGATAGTGTGCGAAATATCTACTTAGGCAAATGGGCAAACGCTGCATTTCCGTTATACCAGCAAAATACAGAGTCAGGATATGATCCTATTTTAAACGAAAACGGAGTCCATTTATGGAAAAGCGGGTGTGTACAGGAAAAGGACTTACAATTGTCGCCAGTGCTTCGCACAGTTCAAGCAAGCGTGCTTGGTGAGGCAACGGAGAGTGCCGAAATTGAAGAAACTCCATCGTTATATGACGCTGTAGTCGTATCAAGCGATTCATCAGGAATTGAGATGGTTATGTTACAGTCATCAGCATCGGCAACTACAAAACCATCAACAGATAAGCTAGCCTTTTCTGCACTACCTTCAGGACAGGCCGTTATCTCATCGGGTCTTGCGAGCTTGTTGGGTATCTCAATCGATAAAGCAGTTGGACGTGAGCTTACCGCATCATTTATTATTGGTAAAAGTCTCATGCCAACTATAGAGGGTAAGTCATATTCCGAAGATGCGACATATACCATAATTGGCGTTCTTGATGATGACAATAATACCTATTTTTACGTACCGTATGCGGATATGAAAAAACTAAATGTGCCTCACGTTTCACAGATGAAAATCATAGTTGAAGACAGTGGTCTTATGCCAAAAGTGCGCAAAGGGATAGAAACTCTTGGATTTAGGACAAATAGCACAATTGATACGGTAAAACAAATTGAATCGCTTTTTAACAATTTACGTATAGTGCTTGCGGTATTGGGACTTGTTGCGCTTGGAGTTGCGTCGCTAGGCATGTTTAACACCCTCACTGTGTCACTTCTTGAACGTACTCGTGAAATTGGAGGAATGAAAACAATGGGAATGGTATCAGAAGAAGTGCAAAACCTGTTCCTTGCAGAGGCTATGATAATGGGTCTTGCAGGAGGATTTGGCGGGCTTGCTCTTGGCTCATTTATTGGAAAAGCACTCTCGTTATTGGTATCAGCAATTGCTATTTCACAAGGTCAAGGATTTATAGATCTCACCTATATTCCGCTTCAATTTAGCATATTTATCATCGTTACGTCATTTATTGTTGGCATATTAACCGGAATCTATCCTGCCCAACGGGCAAAGAAGATATCCGCATTAAACGCATTACGCTATGAGTAATACAAAACGAAAACCAGAAGCTAAAAAATTACATAGTCTCGTGCATAAAATGAAGCTGATCCACAGAATAAATACTCTACCCCCCTTCATAATATTCATGGTGAGCCTCATTGTGATTTTTGTCACAGTGTGTTGTGTTTATTTTGGAATAAAACATAATACATATATGTACATCCCGCAAACTATCAGTAAATCATTTAATAAGGGAATAGACTACCTTGATCCAGTTTCACTAATCCAGTCAAGAAATTCATATACCCTAGTTGACATTCGTAGTGGTGAGGAGTTTAAAAAAAGTCATATTAAGCGGGCGGTGTCTATACCCATCTATCGATTAGATAATGCCATGGTAAATCTTATGGAACTGAATAGTCTAATTATTCCCACTACTATAGATAGATCAAAGCCTGTGGTAATCTATGGCCCATCAGCTTATTTTGCATCGACTAAAGATGTCGCATCATATTTTGCCTCAAAGGGATTTAAGGTATATATATTAAGCGTCGGGTGGAATGAATTCCGTCACTTTCAAAATATTTGGGTTCCAGAAGCACTGTGGGGAACTATCGATGTCATGAGTTTTATTCAAGAGAATTGATTTATTTTAATCTACTTTCAACATATTCTGATTTAGTTTTTTTTGCAGGAATATTTGTTTTTGTCCTAGGAGCATCGATAGGCTCATTTCTCAATGTAGTAGCGGATCGACTTATTCATGGACGTTCACTCCTTGGGAGATCACGATGTGATTCCTGTAAAAAAAACCTCAACTGGAACGATCTTATTCCTATTGTGTCGTATCTCATCCTTAACGGTCGATGTAGATACTGTAGAAAATCATTTAGCGCTCAATATGTTGCTGTAGAGCTATCGACAGGTATCTTATATGTAATCACATGGCTATTTGTTTTACAAAAAGGTAAAGAAATGAGTGATTTGCTACTATACTGTGGGATAGTATCAAGTGCTTGGGTAATCTTTATTGCAGATCTACGCTACAAGCTAATCTCAGATTATATGCAGATTTCACTACTTCTATTTATCTTGCTTCACAAAATAGTGGAGCGAGTTACTGTGTTTGAGTTTTTTGAAAGTGTTTTTGCAGGTTTATGTGTTGGACTTCCCTTATGGTTGATATACAAACTAAGCAAAGAACGTGCTATGGGTGAGGGAGATGGGATATTGGCGTTTATTATTGGGTTTGGACTAGGGTTACCGCTTGGGTTGGTAATGCTCTATTTTTCATTTGTATTAGGGGGGGTGGTGGGAGTAGTGTTGCTCCTTGGTAAAAAATATGAATTGAAAAGTGCAATTCCATTTGGGCCATTTTTATTGCTCGCTGCAGCCGTAGTGAGTCTGTATGACCGCCCGATTATGGCATATATTACATCGATGTACAGATTATAGCTGAGTTGAGGAGACAAGAAATGGTTGAGCGTAGGTGGTGTTGAGCAAAAACACGGTATAAGACCGTGACCGTTCGGGAATAAATACATGCGAAAAAGAGCCGTCAACCGGAGTAATACCGCGTTTACGGACCTCTATTTTTCCTATATCGGACACGATAAGGATGTCATAATTTTGTCCTTCTACTGGGCCCGCACCATCAAGCATAGTGCTTGAAATATAGATGATACGATTTTTTCGTTGGATTGTAATAGTAGAGGAGTCCTGTATTTGCTTTTTATACTGTTCAGATAATGGAACAGAGGCAGAAACAGCAATATCTGCTGCGTAAACAGGCGTGAGAAGAGAAAAAATTACCACACCAAGGATTACTACTCGTATCCCCCACATAGGGGAGTATTATACCACAATTAAAGATATTTAGCGCACTATAACGCTTAATTTATGAGATAAATTAAACCTATTTGAAACGGCATAAGAACCTTCGTTATTTAGCACTGTCTTTATTTGTTCAGACTGAGCAAATCCTCGCGTTGTTGTAAGATTTGCGGTATCAGACGATAACCACATAAATGATTTTTGTGATGTATTACGAATAATAATATAGTTACCTTTCCGGATGGTTACGGTATTAGGCTTAAATCCCGAATCAGTGTACGCAACAAGAGTAATAAAGTCATCCTTCGATTCTGGAACTCTTTGCTCGGTAGTTGATGATATTTCACCCTTTTGGGTTGTGTAGGGTGGAATTACAACAAACAAAAAATAGCAAACGATAAAACCAACAACAAACCAGAGTGCATACATGATTTCTTTTTGTACAGTGCGGGGATTATTTGCCATACAGAAGAATGCGCAGTGCTTTATGCATGCGTTTTTTCTTTTTGAAGAGAATAAACAGAACAATTGCTATACCGATAAGTATGCGAACAGGAATTACTAAAAATGATGTAGTTGAAACGAGTGTCTCATTTTTTTCTCCGTAATACAGAATTGCTGTTGCCTTATATTGACCAAATAACACCTTTTTATCCAGTGAAGGAGTAAGGATGCGAACTGCATCCGGAAAAATATTGGTTGGTTTTACCACAATATCAGTTACTCTGTTGCCAAACATGTCGGTAACGTTTACAAGACCCTGTGTTTTTACATGGACGTTGCCCTCATTGCGTAGTTTAATCGAGAACGGTACTGGTCCAAACTCCAAAAAACGGGGAGCTTGAAACTCCTGAATAAACATTTGTTCCTGTGCTTCGCCTTGAATACGAACTAAAAAGAGGGACGCAACTTCTTGCGCAAGTGCTGCATTGGTGCCCTCTGTCTGTTCTCCGCCAACGGTGAACACAAATGACCCATACCGGCCACCAGCAGCTTTTTGGGGGACATTAAGCACTGCTTCAACTTCTTTCGTTTCACCTGGTTTTAGAGTAAACGTGGGTTGCAATACCGAACTCCATTGTGTTACTGCATAATCACTTTTTTCAACAAGTGCAATTTGACCCTCTTCACCGCTTGCGGTAAAGTCTTGGAGTCGCACTAAAATAGGAAGTGTTTGATCGCTTGTATTTCGTATCTTTGCTCGAATGGTATGCGTATTGCCAGGAATTACATCTAGTTCCTGAGTAGGAGGTGAAATTTCAACAGACTGAACTGATTGCCGATTTTGTGCCAAAGTATTATGCAGAACGACAGATCCGAAAAGCAGTACGACAATTACGGACAGGTACCAAACAATGTTCCCCCTTTGTTTCGTAATCATATTAATAGGTAGGTGTGGCAACCAGTGTTACAACACCACTATATGAGCCGGGCGGTTGTACTGCATTTATCTCGGTTTGCCACCCGACACGTGTTGTTTGTGAGGATACACTTGTTGTGCTACATGCAACTTCGAGTGCAGAAGTACTTGACCCTGCCCACTTATTACCTCCAGAAGAGGTGAATCGATCAGTGGTACCTGTGCGGAGTGTTGCATCGTTTGTGGTGTATCCAAAGAATCCGGTGTTAACACTGGCTGACGATCCTGCGGGTGAACTCCAGGTTGCGGGAGACGCATTTGTGCCGGTAAAGACGTCAATATTTTTAGATCCATCGGCGAGTGGTGGGTCGGAAGATTTAATTGTTAAGACATACCCCGATGTGGCGTTTGTGGTGACCGTAAGATCGTGTGCTGCAATTTTTGGCGTTGCGCTTGACAATGTTGCAAACGGGACAGTGGTTGCGGTTGTGGTAACGTTAGTAGTTGCTCCGTTGACAGATCCACCTGAATTGACAGCGGCAACCGAAAAAGTAAACGTTGGGTCTACTGATGCAGTGACTGTTATTGAGTCTGATTGTAAAATTGCAAATGCTACAGTTGCTGTATCGATTACTGTTGGGCCTGTGTCACGAGTGGTAAGACGAACAAAGTAAGTAGTATCGACCGTAGTTGGATTGGTAATACCAGCGGTAACTGGTATTGCTACAGCCTGAACAGTTTGTGTAGCGGGAGATGTTACGGTAAGTGTAATTGTACAATCGGTATTACCCGTTCCGGTACAGTTTGAACTGGTTGCAGTTGCCGCATAACCTGTACCATCTATGCCAGTAACGGAACCCAAAGTTGGCGAGGCTGTTAAGGCCATACCCGATGGGGCAGTACACGAACCTGAGGCGGTTGTGCAGTACTGCATTAACACGGTTTTTATTGCGGTAGTTGATGCAGGTGTAAAGTTAAATGTGTGACCCTGTGCGCTTTGACCTGCACGTGAATCGTTAATAGTTACATTCGCTGAAGTAAGTGACCCCGCCCATACAGTTGGAACAAGTGAAGTAAGTATTGGTGAAGCGACATAAACGAGAAAGGTTATTAGTAGAGCAAGGGACTGATTTTGTAATGGTTTCATATATTATTCTTCAGTATCTATAACTATCATCTAATTGTCAAATACATTCGTAACTATTAATACGTTGGAGTGGTAACGAGTATTACTGTGCCCGTATACGAACCTGCAGGCTGCAGTGAATTTATCTCAATTTGCCACCCAACTCGCGTTGTTTCACCACTCAGAACCGATGCGGGACTATATGCTATTTCGGATGGAGTTGTGGTGAAGCCTGCCCACTTATTACCACCACTTGAGGTAAATCGATCGGAGGTACCGGTCAATAATGATGAGTCAGATGTAGTGTATCCAAAAAAACCTGTGTTTACACTAGGTGTTGATCCAGCAGGCGACGACCAGACGATAGGCGATCCATTCGTACCAGAAAAACCATCAATATCAGCTCCTCCCGATGTGAGTGGATGGCTAGCAGCTGAGTGCACAGTGGTTGCATATCCATTTGATGCGTTTGTAGTTACGGTAATATCATGAGCTGCAACCACTGACGATCCCGCAGAGAGGGTTCCAAAAGGGATAAGTGATGAGGTAGTATTGGCAAGCGTAATCGTTGCCCCATTTACTAGTCCGGTTGTAACCGGAGCTACTGCAACAGTAAATATATTATTCACGTCCGCAGAAACAGCAATTGATGTTGATGTGAGCACTGCAAAACTTACGGTACGAGTGTCGATAATCGTTGTTCCGGTATCCGAATAGGTAGAGATTGTCGCAAAGAATGTAGTATTTTCCTGGGTGGGATTTGTAACACCATTTATTGTGTAACTGATTTCTAGTGGCGACTGAGTGGTGGGTGTGGTAACTGTTGTGATAAGAAGTCCATTAGTGGAAAAATTGTGTGAACGTCCAGCTCCTGAAAGATTGTCAGATGTAGAGGCGCCTGTAGTAACAATCCCCGTTGGAGTCACACAACTGCCCGATGCATTGGTACAAAACTGCACATGAATTTCTTTGATTGCGGTTGAACTTGATGTAGTTCCTGAAAAAACATACGTTACACCCGACTGTCCTGCACGTGAGTCAGATATGGTTATTTTTGATGTGGAAAAAGAACCTGCAATCAATTGATGAGTATATGGAAACATCCATATACACAAAGCGATAAAGATACTATATATGAAAACCGGTAATAGTTTTTTATTCATATAGAGCGCGTAATGCTTTTCGAATATATTTTCTCCTTCGAATGAGTATTACACAGATCATAATAGCACTGCTTACCAACAAAAGTAACCAAACAGGAATAGGAAATACAATTAAGTCTTGCGCAACCTGCGATCCGCCGCCGAGGGAGATAATGGTTCGGACGATGTAATACGGTCGCCAAGGATACAGAGAAAGATCAGTTTTCCATTGTCGTGTTCTTCCTGGAAAGATAAGTTTTTCTTCCAATTGAACTGCTTTTTTCGCAACTCCCCAGGAGGAAAGTTGAATTATGGGTTGTGTGTTGAGGTGGGAGAGTGATTTGTTTTGTACGCCGAATGCGAGTTGAGTGGACGGTTCCACGAATTGAAAGGGTAGCGGGGAAAGTGTTTGAATTTGCGCGTTCGTTACTCGTTCATTTAGAGCGATATCTGCAGTAATAAAGGCTCCAAGCTGTGATTGTACTGTAATATTTTTTTCGGGTGAAATGATAGTAAAAAAAAGCATACTTGCATATCCGCCAAGATTAACTTTGGCAGGAATAGCTGTAACTACGGTCACAACTTTTTGTGATTTTGGTGCGAGCAGTAATTCAGATTGATCGATAGTAGACCATGTATGTATACCCGGTGAAGTATTAAAATGTGTAGTGCCCGTTTCATCATCCATCATAAAAGGTTCAAACTGCACACGCATCGCAAGCGGTTTATCCGAATTATTTACGACCGTAAACTGTGTTTTATATTCTTTTCCGGGTATCAGAAGAAGGCGCACCATTGACGGAGTAAGTGAGATACTGGGAGTAGAAGCTGCGTATAAAGATGGTGCGCACAAAAAAAGCGCCAAGCTTAAAATAAGTAGTATTGTTTGTTTCATTTGTTAATAGGTGGGTACCACAACATATATTAGAGACGTTTGATACGTTCCTGCCGGTGTATTTGACGATCCTGTTACACGATACGAAATAGTAAACTGTTCATTCGTAACGGGGCTAAGTACCGGGCCGACGTGATCTGCAACAGGGTCTCCAGGAGTAGAAGTTGTAAATCCTGCGTAATTGGGGCCGCCATTGGTAAATCGATTTGCTGTGCCACCGGTTAAACTTGAATCAGAAGTAGAATATCCAAACCCAGTTCCAGTCCAACTGGTAGGAGTTGAATTAGGACTCGTATACGCAGCGATTGTGTTTGCACCAGAAGTGAGAAGTCCGGTTGTACGTACAAATACCGTATATCCGTTATATGCATTTGTCGATGTGGTAAGTGTGGTAGTTTTTGAAGAGTCAGTATAACTATTACCCGTATTAAGATTATTAAACTGAATAGGAGAAGCGTCAACACCAAAAGTAAGAGATGCAACAGAAGTTGATGCTGTCGCTGAGGGTCCCCAGGGAGATTCACCATAGGTTCCATTGGTGGCAACTACCCGCACATCATATGACGCATTTGCTTCAAGTCCGGTAGCATAAAAACCAGATCCACCCCCCCAACCAGTAAGCACACCACCTGAATAGAGGAGCCAATCTTCTACACCGAGTGTAGAACCAGTTGTGTAATCGTTTTGGACATAGAGTGCTTGAGTCCAACTATCTGAAGTTTTTTTAATTGCAATTGCATATTTCACGTCTGTGGGATTGTTTCCCGTTGATACTATTATCTGAAGTCGGTCATAGTTAGAACCTGGATTGGATACAGTAGGAGCGGGAGGGGTATTTGCGATGATGGTGTTAATGAGTCCTGCATTTAACTGATACGTACTTGAATCATTTCCTTTATCTCCTGTTTCACCAGTAGTACCAAAAAGTGAAAAAGAGGTTGATTCAGCACCCTGTTGACCGCCACTCCCAAACTCATACTGTTGGAGTTCGTAATTAGTTGACTCCGGCCCAGCAAATATTGGACATGCGTATATGGCAATCAAAAATAGCAAGAAAAACACAGCAGATTTTGCCCCGGCCCTCATCTGTCTGAGCAGTGCTCCTCCGCCCGTGCCACCTAATGTGTTTTTCATAATCGTTAAACTTTTACGTAACTCGTTGATCGCCCCTTTCCAACGGGAATAATAATACCAAGTTCCGATAAAAGCGAGAGATCTCGTGAAGCGGTAATCTGAGATATTTTGAATAGTCGCTGAATTTGTCTATTATTCACTCGAATTCCCGGCTTGTTAAACAACTCAACAATGGATTGCTGACGCTCTGATAACATCTCGGTTGGAGTTTGTTCGGAACGCGAGGCGTTTTTTGCTTTTTTCATGGTATCGAGAGAACGTTCCAGCTCCGCAATAAGGGTGCGAGCGGTAAACTCAAGCCAATAGGTAAGATTTTGTTCTTTTCGTGCAAGTGCTACATTTGTTTGATATTCGGTTATGTGCGCGGCATATCCATTTTCAAGTCCAGTGCACCGGCGAAAGTCATACCCGAATTTGTACATAACTAGATTGCCAAGAATTGGAACAAATAGGGTTGAGCCTGGCACATTAGTAAATAACTCTGAGGTGAGTATATGGATGAGCGATGCTTGAATAACCGGGTGTTCCGGGTTTATTTGCACATAATCAAGAGTAGTGCGAAGCTCTTCGGTATCACAGGTGAGTATATTTTGAAACAATTTGTAATACAACTCCTGAATATCTCCAACCTCCAGGTTTTTATCATTCACAAGCCAGTTGTAATACAAATGGTCAAGCGCTCGTTTCGCTAAATCGATGGTGCCATCAAATGGTGATTTGGTGTGTTTGCCAAGCGGTGTGAGTGCACGTTGGATAATATCGTTTGGGACTATTTCATTGTGCAGTGACAAAAGCGACTGTATTCGCCGAACCTTTGCGTTGTACTGAAGGTGTATTTCAGTTTGTGGCGACAAAGGAAGAAGTAACATTTCTCGTCGTAATGTATCGATACTGGTTAGACTTTGGATGAGTGTTGTCGACTTTGTATACGAAAAGCTCTTCATAGTTACATTTGTATCATAATCTTATCATCATGTCAAACTTCGGGCTTTTGAGGCTATAATTATTAGATTGTTGTGATAAATGATAAGAATAAGATAAGTTTAATTAGCCTTAATAATAATAAATTTCTATTTTATAAATATTTCATATAAAACCGATATAGCATTCTAAATAATATATTATGATATGAATAAGATAAGATAAAAAGGTATTTGACAGGTTATACGAACCCCTCTTATTATAAATTGTACATGCGCATCTATTATAAAAAAGCAGTTCGACTATCCCTCGTTTCGTTCTTTTCTACGCTCATTCTTGTGCTCGGAACATACTTCACAGCCTCATCTGCTTTAGCCGCTCCCGGAATAAACCGGACCATCAACTTTCAGGGTAAGGTAGTAAACAAAACCGATAGTACCAATGTGACCAACGGCAGTTATACGTTTGTGTTTAAACTTTACGATGCCGACACCGGTGGCAATCAACTACCCACAGGTACTCCTTGGAGCGAATCACAGTCACTCACGGTAACAAACGGTGTGTTTCGTGCATCTTTAGGAGCGGTAACACCCATACCAACAACCATCGACTTTAACAGCGATTCGCTATGGCTTGATGTAACCTTTAACGGGGAAACATTCGGGTCGAGAATAAAATTTACTGCCGTACCCTATGCATTTAATGCCGAAAAAGTGGCGGGGTTAACGGTTACCAACACAACAGGCACACTTACCATTCCCAATGCAAAAACAATTTCATTTGCAGATGCGTTTACCACAAGCGGTGCGTTTCCTCTCACACTCACCACAACTGCATCAACCAATATTACGTTGCCTACAACCGGTACACTCGCAACACTTGCCGGTTTGGAAATATTTACCAATAAGACGATTGGTTCGACTGGTCTTATTTTTTCTGGAGCAACAACTGATATTACAACTGTCGGGAATGAGGATTTAATCCTCACTCCCGCAGGAACGGGTAGGGTTGGTATTGGGATTACACCAGATTATTATCTCCACGTAAATGGGGATATGCGTGTTGAAAATAGATCATATTTCAATGGCATTAATTCAATAACGTTAACCTCATCAAGCGATTATGAGTCTGGATATATTCATGGCGAGTACGGCGCAATAAGCCTCCAGTCTATTTCAAATGGAGGAATAATATTTTCAAATTCATCAAATGACCAGTATTTTACCTTTAATAATGATTCATCCCGGTTTGGTTTTGGACTTAATAATAGCTCGCCCACAGAGATGGTTGATATTTTGGGTAACGCCACCGCTTCTGGAAATATAACTCTCGGCGGTCAACTCCGGGTAGGTCGATTTGGCTACGATCCAATAGCATTTGGAAACGGATCTATCTCATACAACACCAGCACAAACAAATTCAGATGCTATCAAAACGGTGCGTGGACTGACTGTATTGGAGGAGGAACAGGATCTTCGGTCTGGTCCGATCTTACCGCTCCAACAACCAATCTTTCAATGAATATGTATCAGAGTGTGGGCACCAGTTTTTCGACAACCTTTACCTATGGAAATGCTACGAGTACGACAAATTTGTTTAACCTCACCGATACTGCGTCAAATACTGGAACAGGGTACCTTTTCAACCTTTCAACGGGAACCTCATCAACACTAAAGCCGTTCCATGTAGCAGCGGCAGGCACAGAGGCAATTCTGGTTAACGCCTTGGGTAATGTGGGAGTAGGGAATCTCAGTCCGACGGAAAAACTAGACATTACCGGTAATGCATCCATGTCTGGGTATTTAACGGTAGGGCAGGCAGGAGGAATCCGATCCCAATATGGCCCGCTTAACTTCCAATATAAATCAAATCAAAATGTATGGACAACCGGCATGGTGCTCCAAGACTCTACTGGATTTTTAGGACTAGGTAACCTGAACCCAACAGCCAATCTTGATATATCTTCTTCTCAAACAGCTGGGAACGCACTTAACTTGACGGCAAATTCACTGACGAGCGGAAATGGATTTTATCTTAGTTCAACAGCAACAGCACTAACAGGGGACCTTATGAGTTTGTATTTAAATCCAGCTAGTGCATCAACCATTACTGGCGACGTATTGGGAATTAACTCTGGTTCTAATTTGACACTTTCCGGGTATTATTTAAACATTCAAAATAATGGATCTGCTGTATTTCAGGTTGGACAAAATCAGATAATCAGTGCCGTTCCTCATTCGTTTACTGCGGCGGGTGGTGTATCGATGGCATACGACCTTATTTTTACCAATGCAACTGCAAGCTATATTAAATCGGATGCGCCGTTTTATGTAGAGAGTGGGCCGGTGTGGGGAAATAATGGATTAACATTACGGACGTTTAATTATGGAAAAGTTATTGCCGATACAGACACACTGTATGCGGTAAAAGATTTGGGAGTTGGCGGATCTGCAACTATTTCCGGTCAGTTACGGTTAGGAAATTATGCAGTAGCGCCAACTGCGGCCGGATCTGGATCGCTCTATTATGACTCGGTCGCCAATAAAGTATATTACTACAACGGAAGCGCCTGGACCGAGATGGGGGCAGGTACGTCCTCTGGACCATCAGTATTCCAAGAAGCAGCGGGCATTATTCGTCCAATGAACAACACCGCAGACATTTTGTTTGGAGGCACAGCCACAGCTTCTGCAAAATTTGCATTCTTAAATCTTAATTCAGGTACGCCAATGTTACGTATCGATAATGACAGCGACAACACCAATAAGGGGTGTTTCCGCTACAACGGTACATCAAACCAGATGGAGTATTCAAACGACTGCTCTACATTTCAGGGGTTTTCTTCATCTACCGGAGGAGGGTGGACTGACGACGGTTCAACTGTGCGATTAACCACCTCTACAGACAATCTTGGAGTAGGTACTGCAACCGCACCAGAAAAACTTACCGTTGAAGGTAATGCCACCGCATCAGGCAACATCACCATGGGTGGTCAACTACTGTTAGGAAGATTTGGATATGATCCAACATCTTTGGGGAATGGGTCCATGTATTACAATACAACCACTAATAAATTTAGGTGTTATGAAAACGGTGCCTGGGCAAATTGCGCGGGAGGTGGAACTTCTCTGACATCTGCATTTGTACTTAAGGGATCTAATGAGTCGGTAACCAATAGCACTGCACTTCAGGATGATAATGAACTTACATTCAATGTTGCCTCAGGAGAGACATGGTACTATAACTTTGACGTAATTTTTACTACCAATAGCAATGCTACACCTGACATTCGGTTTGCCGTCAATTCGAGTGCTGCCACTACAACATGTACGTATGGAGTGGAGTCGATAAGTCATGCTGGAAATTTAGCCGGAGGCCAAACAACAACCTGTAATACTGCGATAGTAGTAGCTACAACAGCAACAGGAACAAAACATGCCGTTGTGAGTGGTACTGTGAGAGGGATGACAGGTTCAGGGTCTGTTGTATTGCGATGGGCACAAGGCACTGTTGATGCAACAAACGCAACAACAGTGGTTGCGGGCAGCTCACTTCAGGCTTATCGAATTTCAGGCGCAGATTTGGGCGAGCTATATATGAGCAAATCTGGGTCTCTTGAACCAGGTACGATAGTATCTCTTGACCCAACACTTTTAGCAGGGGTGCAGCCCTCGAGTCAAGCATACGACAATCAAGTAATCGGCGTGATTTCAACAAAGCCAGGATTAGTAATTGGAGATGCTGACCAGATGAATGAGGGTACAGCCGTAATTGTAGCTCTTTCAGGGCGAATTCCAGTTAAAGTATACGATGAGTCAGGTCCAATAAAAGCGGGTGATTATCTTACCTCTTCCACAACCCCGGGGCATGCCATGAAGGCAACTCGGCCAGGAGTAATAATTGGTCAAGCACTAGAAGACTATAATCCCGAAGGAAACGGTACTGTACTTATGTTTATCAAAAACGGATTTTATAATGGGGTAACAGTCGGCGAATACACGTCCGATAAAATTGCCTCATATTCACTACTGAGTAATCTTGTACACGAAAAAGCAAATCTAGTAGATAACAATACAATCCAGCAACTGGTAAGCGACCGGATAGTAGGTGGTCTTGAGATAGTGGCACCAGAAGTAATTACCAACTCGCTAGTCACTCAGTCGATTCAGACGAGCAAAGACGATATCGATATTCGCATTAGCCAAACCGGCGAGCTACGCATTGGTTCAAAAACTGCAACAGATACGGCAACTATACGATTTGATGCAGAGGGTAACGCATATTTTGATGGAGCGCTCATCGCCTCACGTATAAGTGCATCCTCTATTGACGGCCTTGACGACATAAACGCTCGTATTGCATCATTGGAAGCACGAATAAATGAGTCCTCACAGAGTGCGCTTCTGAGCTATGACAATCTTATCCCAACATCAACAATGTCTGCTGTACTTGAAGGGCTCACACTCACACAGGATGCAACGGTTGGAGGTAAACTGCAGGTAAAAGGATCATCTCTCATTGAAGGAGTGTTAAATGTAATAGACACCGTTACATCATCTAATGTGGTTGTTAGTAATTGGTTTAGCGCAATGGGTAAAGCAATATTTCACGACAGTGTGCTATTTATGGGGAGACCAACGTTTAATGCCGACACGGGAGGATATGTGGTGGTCAAAAAAGGGCAAAAATCAGTACAGGTACTATTCTCTACAGAATACGACTATGTACCGGTGATAAATATCACCCAAGTAACCGAGAAAGATAATATGGAGGAGGCATTTACCAATACTTCTCGCTTTGTGATTGGCAATCGTACCACTAAAGGGTTTACCATTCAGCTTGAAAACGCAGCAACTGAGGATATGACGTTCTCCTGGACCGCACTTTCCATTTCGGCAAAAGCACAATAACCTTTGTAATTTTTCCTTAAGTGATTTACCATAAAGTATGTCGTCAAAACGAATACAGTTTTCGCAGTTTTATATTATTCCTGTTTTGTTTATCGTTGGACTTATTACGCTTGTGTTGTGTATTTATTTTTTTGTTCAGTATCAACGCACACAAGCGCTTCTTAATAGTCCGTCAGAGCTTATTAAACAACAAGGTGATGAGATTCTTCAGATTATAAGCCCGGTCATCCATATTTCCCACAATGAAACACCCACTATTGCCACAGTTGCCGATAAATCTAAACTTATGAGCCAACCCTTTTTTGAACGAGCCGAAAATGGGGACAAAGTGCTTATTTTCCGATCATCAAATACAGTGGTTCTCTATCGCCCAACTCTTAAAAAAGTAATTGCAGTTTCTACTATTCCAAAAGAACAACAAGTCACTACACAGCCCGTTAAACAAACCGACGAAAAACCGGTACAGGTTACCGTATTAAACGGTTCGGGAATAAATGGGATTGCAAAAAAAACTGCGGAATTTCTCTTGCAAAAAATAGAAAATATCACGATCGTAAAAGAAGAAACAGCAGAAAAAAAGACGTATTCAAAAGCACACATTGTATTTATTACGCCACAAGTAAAACAAACCGCAGAACAAATAGCCCAATTATTGGATGGCGATGTGACTCCTACTCTTCCTGATGGCGAGTCTTCCTACGGCGCAGATATTGTGGTAATCGCAACACAATAAATAGAGTTTGCATTTATTTTTTAGTTTCACTAGAATGGCAGGTGATATGAAACTTGTTGGACTTGTTGGACCTCTTGCATGCGGGAAGGGGGTGGTGGCCGATTACTTCATAAAACAGTACGGATACATGTCGTTTTCACTTTCCTTTATTGTGCATGATGAGGTAAAAAAAAGAGGGATTACCACCTACACGCGATCAACTTTGCAAGATGTAGGCGATGAGCTGCGCACAAAAGAAGGGGATGGGGTGTTGGCTAAGCGAGCGTTTGATCATCTCCGGTTTCAAGGGGTTGAAAAAATTATTATTGAGGGAATACGCAATCCCGGAGAGGTCGATTTTTTACGTACAGTTCCAGGCTTCTACCTCATCTCGGTTGATGCGCTTCGTGAGGTGCGGTATAGACGAGTTATCGAGCGGGGAAAGCCATGGGATCCAAAAGACTGGGAGACGTTTGAAAAAGTTGACGGGCGTGATAGCGGGGATGGTGACAATCATGTAGGGCAGCAGGTACGCAAATGTATGCAACTTGCGGATGCCCATATAGAAAACAACAACGACTTAAAAAAGGTATACGAAGAAGTGGAGCGCATTATCTCTTCTGCAAAGTTGAACTCAGTTTCTTAAACCGGTACGATCATGAGTATCACTCATGAGTACGGTAAAACGAAAAAAATCACGCAACGGATCATTGCTGACTCTCTCCTTTTTTGTATAATTTCGGCGGGATTATTTTTTACCACGAAAAAAATAGAAGCAGGATGGTATGACGACAACTGGGCATATCGTAAAGCAATCAATATCACGGGGCATACCGCGGCAGAAAATAACGTGTATCTTAACCCTACTGGAGGGAGTGCACTTGATTCACAAGGCGCATCAAAAACAAACTCCGGCGACATACGGATTACCGACGCGAACGGAAAAGTATTACTCCACTTTATCGTTTCGGGTTGTAAAACTGCATCAACGGTAATACATGTATTTTTTGAAACATTTCCTGCTGGTGCGCAGACTATTTATTATTACTACGGCAATCCAAGTGCGCGAGATGGATTTTCTCGAGCTGATTTTTCAACTGCTGCTATGGGCGTAACTTTCGGGTCGTACGGGTCTTAGGATGTTGGACCCGGCCCGGTGGCATACTGGAAATTTGATGAGGGGTATGGATCCACGATTAATTCCAATACACAAACTGGACCTTCTATGACTCTTGCGGTTGGCAGCGGAACACCATGGACCACAGAAGAATGTTGCGTGTCGGGGAAAATGTTTTTTTTAATGCAACAGGCCATGTTACCGCAAACACTTCAATTTCTGATATTAAAACAGTCCAATTCTGGGTACGACTAAAGACAAATTTTGGAACCATTATTGACTTTAATGGTGGCAATCAATTACCGCATGGATAAGTGCGTAAGGTAGGACTATTACCGCAAATGGGACATCATCACCACTTATTATGCAAATGGTGTTCAAACCACCACACCAACGCTCGTTGCAAATGTATGGCAACATATTGCTGTAACAACTAATTCATCTTTTTCCGGAACTGCCGTCATATTAGGTGAAATGCCCGGAGTCGCCACATTTACCGGGTATCTTGACGAAGTAAAACCTATCGAACTACTCGTACAGCAAGTGAAGTGAAAACAGATGTGATCCGGTGGGGCGGTCCAGAAGGGTCAAGTGTAGTTTTAAGTAGCCCAAACTCAACCATAATAGGAACTCTTTCAAGTGGGCTAATTGAGTATTGGAATCTGGATGAGTCGGCGTCACCCGCGCTTGATAAATCAGGACAAGGAATGAGTGGAACGTGGACCAATACTCCTACTGCAGTTGGGGGATAGTTTGGTAGCTCTATTAATCTGAATGGATCCAATCAATACATATCGATGGGCGATCAGTCTAATAGCAAACAGAGATTCCTGTCACTGAGCTAAAAGCGAAGAGACGGGGGTATCTATACGACATGGACGTTGGGTGGCAAGTACGATAAGGCACTTCAATGCAATGGAAGCAACGGCAGTGTAAGTTTTGGAACAAAAGACTTTTTTGGAGGAAAATCCGAAGGAACTATTTGTACATGGTTACGTTTTGGTTACCCAACAGTAGGTGGGGATGGAGCTATTCTTTCTAATTATAATAACATAACCATAGGCTGGCTCATGTGGGTAAATGACGAAGCGGCAAATAGCGGAAGGACGAATACCATTTCCTTTGTGGCTAATCCAAATGTTGCCGGCGGGCGGGTTGAGGGGAGTACCAACTTGATAACGCCCGGGGTTTGGGACCACTATTGTACCGTTTTTAAAGGATCAGAATATATCAAATTATATAAAAATGGCAAGATTGCCAGCAACAAACGTCATTGGTGCCTGCAGTATTTTCTACAGGATCGTCCTATACAACATATATAGGTAGGAGTATGGACGGACGTTATTTTTCTGGAGATATCGATGAAATGAAAATACTACACTCTGCTCTTACTGAAGAGCAGGTAAATCTTGAATATAATGCGGGCAAATCAATACAAACAGGATCTGTTTCAACTGATAGTGATGGGAAAACTGCAACCGGATCTGCAGCGAGACAGTATTGTGTACCAGGTGATACAACTACCTGCAATCCTTCCATTCTTCATTTCAAAATGGATGAGGGTGTGGGAGTAACAGTTTATGATACATCATCAAATAATTTAACTGGATCTTTACTCGATTTTCCTGCACAAAGCCAGCCATGAGCGCAGGAAAAAAAAGGGAAAGATATTCAGTTTGGTCAATCGGATCCTTATATTGATTTTTATTCATCTACACTCAACTCACTATTTTCAGGGTCAGAGGGAACAGCTATGATATGGCTCAAGGCGAGAAATTCGGCAATATGGACTGATGGTCTTTCCTCAGTGCTTTTCAAGTTTGGGCCCGATACAAGTAATACTGTACAAATTCAGAAAAATTCAACCAACGAGCTCGCATTTACCTACACAGCAGGAGGTACCACTGAAGCATCATATTACTACATAACACCCACTGATTGGACCCAAATGGCCATAACATGGAGTAAATCAAATGAACGTGTTAGATATTATCTCAATGGGGTCCTGACTGAGACAGATACAGCGCTTGGAGTATGGTCAGGAGCTCTAGCCTCTAATAGAACTATAATTGGGAATAACTACAATGGAACAAGTGCATGGAATGGATCACTAGATGATTTTGTTCTTTATAATTACGAACGTACCCCATCTCAAATTGCATGAGATTATAACAATGGCGCTCCTACTCATATATATATATAAATTTAACGAATATCAGGGAACAACAGTCTATAACTCTGCTCAAACATCAGATGGGAGGGCGAACGGATTAAATGGAGCACTCACCCTGACTGGAAACTCGGCTGGTACCTGTGAGTCTGTCACATCTACCGATACATGGCATATGGGTGAAAACGGCAAATTTGGAGCAGCACTCGCACTAGACGGCAATGATTATGCAGTAGTTGCAACACCAGGGCTTCCCACAGTCGATTTTACCTACGCGGCATGGATTTATCTGGATACGATAAATAATGATTAACCAATTTTACAGGTTGCTGATGGAGCGGGGGGAAATGAGATCAAATTGGAAATAATGCCAAATGATGGTGGTACCCCTCAAAAATTACGTTTTGCTGCAGACGGCACCTCTATCTATTCTTCCCGCGCAATAGAAACAGGTAGATGGTGCCACATAGTTGGAAGACGTACCAATGGAACCATGGATATGTCTATTAACGGTCAAAAAGATAGTGTAACGGGAAGCGATTCGACGACACTTAATTTTTCCACATGTGTTTATATATCGGTACAGGACCTACATCCTCATGTGGAGGTGGTATTTCTACCTACTTTGATGGCATGATCGATGATTTAAGAATCTATAGCTATTCACTCACAGACATGCAATTAAACACGGTTATGAACGAGGGATCTGCTGTTCGATTCAAGCCGTAACAATTGTTACGGGAACATTATTTTTTCGTCTGCACGTTCGTACGAAAATAGTTCTTCCGGCTTAAACCAGAGATTTATTTCTTTTTCACCATCTTCTACTGCATCTGATGCATGAATGACATTTCGTAGCGGACGCATTGCTTCATTTGCAAGGTCTATTGAGTCATGGGAAAAATCACCGCGAATAGTGCCGGGTGCTGCAAGTACGGGAATGGTGTTGCCCGATAGTTTTCGGACTATTTCTATACATTCATATCCTTCAACCGCCATAATAAGAACAGGGGATTCTTGAAAATAGGTGATGAGCCACTGTTTTACTTGTTTTCCAATCGATACAGCATCATCGGTCTTAAATACCACTTTTGGATCGATGCCCTTTGCTGCACAATTTTGTAACGTTCGTTGTCCGACTTTCTCAAACCACGCATCGGTGCTTGGATAATGTGCAACCACAGTTTTTTCATCTGCCTTTTGGAATTTAAGTCCAATTATGGTAAGTCCGACCTGTTCAAATCGCTTCGTAATAGTTCCTGCAAGTCCGCGTTGGACTGCGTCTGGTTTAATAATGAGAAGTGCTTTTTGTTTTTTCATAGAATTAGGCTACATATAATGCATCTGTTTCGCGTGCATAATTGGTAAACGATACTCCTTTAAACCAATAGGCTATTTCACGTTCTGCCTCATCTACCGACCCCGAAGCGTGTACAAATGTTTTTACTACTCGGTCAAGTGATGAGGAGAGTGTTGAAGAGTCAAACGAGTAAGTGGCATGTAGAGTGCCGGCATCTGCAAGTGCGGGTATTGTGTGACCGCGAAGTTTTCTGCATACCGCAACAGCATTAGGGCCTTGAAATACCATTACCACAATAGGTCCCTCCTGCCAGTATTTTATGAGTCGGTCGTAAACAAACTGACCTAACTCTTTTGGATTTTCAGTACCCATCACCTTTTTTACATCGGTTCCTGATTGTTTAAAACTTGCGAGTGTTTTATTACCCATTTGGGTAACCCATTCGTCGGTTCCAGGATAATGATTTTTGATCACCTCGGCATCTGGGCGAACCATTTTAGCCCCCATAAGTTTAAGACCCGTTTTTTCAAATGTTTCAATAATAGTGCCAATCATACCGCGTTTTACGGCATCCGGTTTGATGATAAGAAGCGTGCGCTCGGGAATCATAAAAATAGTTTTTGCGCGGGTGTCTAAGCGAAAAAGCAGTTCGGAAGCGGAGCACGAACGTGCGAGCATCACGAACATGAGCGCGGACAGGCCCTGCGCAATTAAAAATTTATAATGTATTAATAACCTTAATTATATCTTGTGTAACCTTTTCCTTAGGCTGTTCACCCTTTATACGAATCCACTTTGCCCACACATTCCGTCTTACCAAGTCATCGTATTTTTCATACGTACGTTTAATAAACGAATGGTCTTTTTCACGGAAGTTCTTTTCTTTGTCTTCGCCATATTTCCACTTGATAGCGGTTTCGGGCGGAACGTCCAAGTATAACACAGCGTCTGGTTTAACTATTTCAAAATCTTCGGCAAATCGCACTGCTTTTTCTTCATTAAACCCCTCAAGTGTCTGATAACAAAGTGTTGTTGAAAAATAGCGATCGGCGATAACCACATGGTCTTTCCATTTTTCCTGAATAAGTTTTTTGTCAAAGATGAACTGGAAAGTATAGAGTAAGAACTGTTCTGATGCATTATGTTTTATTTTATTTTCATATAAAAACTCCCGAATCATTTTTCCGACAGGGGTGTCGTAATGGGGAAATTTAATATAAAAGGGGTTTTTCCCTTGGGTTTTAAGTGTTTCGATGAGTCGGGTTGCTTGAGTTTCGCAGCCGGCCCCATCTATTCCTTCGATTACGATAAACATATGACTAATTATACAACCAGTTATACTCAATCTATGGCAAAGTTAATTTCAGCACTTACTAGAAAAAGAATCAAACAATTAAGACAAATGGGACATAGCCTTCCGGAAATAGCTACTATGTTAAATTAACGAAAGCTACAGTATTTAGATATATTCAAGGTGTTGAAATACTTGAAGGGTATAAAGAGGAGTGGTATCGTAAACGAGGTGTAAGTATTAAAAGAAAAAGATTAAAAGAAAAGGATGCGGAGATTTTTGTTACTCAAACAATTCCAAAATTAAACAAAAAAGATCTATCAGTTTTTATTTCTGCATTGTATTGGGGTGAAGGTAGCAAGGGTGATTTTAATATCGTAAATTCAGATCCAAAATTAATAAAATCAATTATGGTAGGGTTAATTGAGATTTTTTCGATCCCTATAAATCGTTTCAAAGTAAGTTTGAGAATTTATGAAGATATGGATCCAAAAAGGTGCATAGACTATTGGGCTGGAGTAATAGGATATCCAGCAAGTCAGTTTTCAAATACGAACGTGATATTTGGAAAAAAAAGGGAAAGCTACCTAATGGTATGTGTAGGCTAAGAGTTGTAAGAGGTGGTAATATGCTAAAATACCTTAAAGCGGTGTATTCAAGAATATTTACCTTATTAGATAGCTCTCATAGCTCAAGTGGATAGAGCGCAGGTTTCCTAAACCTGATATGTAGGTTCAACTCCTACTGGGGGCACTTAAATTTCTTCGACAGCCTTCATGTTTCTGTTACAATGATTCTATGTCTCATGTAGTACCCAATTCGACTCCCATTCATCATCATGTGCGAAAAACGAAGGATTCTGATTATATGCAACTTCTTATTATGCGAACTGTCGGTAATTTTTTGATTTTTTCATCGCTATTCATGATTGGTCGTACGCTCTATGAACCAGTCAAACAAGAGTGGCAGTATCTGCAAAATCAATGGCAAAAAAAATCATTTGTCGTTGCAAGCGAGGACGAGATTGCACACTTTTCACTGCAGAAACAAACAGGACGAAGCGGAAGCTTGACCAAAGTGAAAGACGGCAGGACTGTAGATGTTCTCGTACCTGAGGATCCTGAATTTAGTATTGTGGTTCCTAAAATTGGTGCAAATGCGCGCGTAATTGCAAATGTTGATGCATCGAATGAGAAGGTGTACTTAGATGCGCTTCAAAAGGGAGTGGGACATGCAATGGGTACGGCATTTCCGGGTGAGGGAGGTCATGTGTTTTTATTTGCCCATTCAACAGACTACTGGTGGAATGTAGGGTCGTACAATGCTGTTTTTTATCTACTTGGCAAACTCATCAAGGGTGACGATATCAATATTTTTCACAAGGGCCAGCGGTATGTATATAAGGTTGTCGAAACAAAAATTGTAGATCCTTCAGAGGTTGAGTATTTAACCCGAAAAACCAATCAGGAGTTTTTAACGCTTCAGACATGTTGGCCACTTGGCACCACATTTAAACGTCTTATTGTATTTGCAGTACGTGTTGCCAATTAAAAAAAGGGTTTATCCTAATTAGCGGTCGAAGAGTGCGCCCAGACCGACTTGAACGGTCAACCTAAGGATCCGCAATCCTTTGCTCTATCCAATTAAGCTATGGGCGCGTTCTACAAAGTTATATTGTACCACCATTTGAGTCGAAAGTCTTAAAGAAGTTCAAGTAATGGACAACTTACTTAGCTAATCAATTACAAATTACTGAATCCTAATTACAATACTATTTTGTCATTTGTGATTAACGAAGAAGAATGATGTTGATGGCTTTATAGACATTGCTGACTTTACGACTTTCAGACCTTGAGACTTTTAGCTATCACTGTGGATGGCTGTTTATGTAGGCTCGTGTTGACGGACCACAAATTCCTGTTCCGCTAAAGTAGCCAAGCGGGCTTAATATCTCTTGGAAATGTGCCTCTTGGAATCGTCGTACAGCTGCTGTGGTAAGTGCACCATAATAGGTGGTTTCATTACCGGGTGATCCAGGTCCTGATGTGGCCAGTGTAAACCCTTTTGCATTGAGATACTCTTGCAACGATCGAACATCTGCACCTTGACTGCCTGGATATAAATCACGTGTTAACCATATCCCACCTGTTGGGGATGATGATCCGGTTGAACCGCCAGATGATGAACCCATTGATCCTGTGGAGCTTGTTCCTGCTGGCGCATAGAAATTACGTGTGGTCAGGGAGCTGCTTTCCGGACCGACTGTTGTTGCTTTTACACTGCTTGACCATGGGCCAGTGGCACAGCCGTTACCTCCACGAACGGTGAAGTAATAGGTTGTACCAGGAGCAAGCATATTCACCGTGTAATCAACTACACCCGGATAAGGGCCATAGTCATAACTTGCTCCAAATCGCACATCGCCAGGTGAATACCCATACGCAATAAAGTAGTAGGAAATATTTTCCATGATTGGCGTAAAGTACAGTGTTGCCTGTGTTTGATTGGTGGTAATCTGGAACAGATGTGGTGCGCTGTATGGCGGTGTATAGCTACATGTTGGCGGTTTTGCATTAGCCGCTGATGCAGTATTTGCACCTCTGTTAACTCGTACAATAACGGTTACAGTAGGCACACCTATATTGTTGTAATGGGCATCAGATGATGTGAGGAGGTGGGAGAAATGAGCCGTGAGGTCTGCATCAAGAGTTGGAGTGCTTTTGCTTGTTACTGTTACCGTTTGTGGCGTGTTCCAGTTTGCCGGTGTAAACCAGTATACTCCGGCAGAGGAAGTAGCAATTGGATTATCGGTCACTATTTTAATTTTTACATTTGCAGTTGGTTTGCTTGTTAATGTAATTGTATAAGAATCAGTCTCACCTGCACCCTGAACTACTTCGGTAATTCCATTAGTCTCAATAAAGTTCACGCCAGGATACATTGAGTCATCATCAGAAATGTCGATCGTAAAGCTTGCCGTTTTACCAGAGTAGGAAGAGTCAATTGATGACGATGTATATACTACTGACGCTGTGTGGGGACCCTCAATTATAAAGTCTTGAATCGCCGACAAGGTAATTTCTTGCTCCATATTCCAGTTGCTTGGTGTAAAAGTTACAAGAGCAGGGGTTGCCGTAGCTTGGTTTTCAGCGGTAAAGGTAAGTGTAACAATTGCAGAAGGCTGGGAATTAAGTTTAATAAAATAGGTATCGGTTGGACCATCTTCCGCAATATTAATGACTCCGTTGGGGAGGCGAACGGTTAGACCTGCCGCATCGTTATCGGTTATTCCAACGGCTAACAACGCTGTCTTACCATCAAAGTTCGTGTCAGATGAGCTAAGTGTATGCAGTATGGTGCCAATGTGACTCCCTTCTTCAAGTGAGTCGTTAACTGCGCTTGCGGTAGCATATTGAGGCGTATTCCAATTGGCCGGGGTAAATGTATATATATATGCGGATGTAGTTGCTTGTCCATCGGCCGAGGTTAACGTTACAGTTACATTAGATGATGGGACGCTGGTAAGCTGTATCATATATGTGTCTGTAGTTCCATCTTCGGTAACAGTCACCGAACCGCCACCCGATTTAAATACCAACAATCCTCCTTCATCGATATCCGTTATCGAAGCAGAGACACTTGCCACATTTATACCGTTGTAATTAGGATCTCCCGAACTTGCGGTATGGTCAATACGCGTTGTCCGAGGATCGGTATCATTTTGAATGTAATCATGAATAGCCGAGACGATGACTGTTTGTGGTGAACCAACGGCCCATGTATCGGGTGTAAATACAACGGTACTAGGTGAAATGTTAATCAGCGCCGATGGGCTTGCATCTTGAATAAAAATTTGCACTTCTTGAGTTGGTTTTGAAGTGAGGTTGATAGTGTATGAGTCGGTGGTACCACTTTCTGACACGCTTACCGATGACTCTGAAATAGTGACTCCTTGTGTATCGATATCGGTAATATTTACAGACACATTCCCCGATGACTCACTAAACTCTACAGTAGGTGAGGCATACAACGGGTCAGTAGATGTGGCGAAATGGTTGATGAGGCCTACATGTGCTCCTTGTGCGACATAGTCATGAACTGGAAATATATGAATAAATCTTGGCGAATTCCAGTCACCAGCCGTAGTTGTAAATGTTACGGACGTAGGTGAAACAAGAACCGAACTGTCGGGTACCAAATTAACAGTAACATTGCTTGTGGGTTGTGTGTTTAAGACAATCGAATACGCGTTGGACAATTGAGCTCCTTCGGTTGCAGTCGCTACCGTATTTGTTGAGAATGTAATCCCTGGTGTATCAATGGTGTCATTAATAGTAACTGTTACGTCTGCCCAGGATGTTTGTGTTAGATTTTGATATGACAAATCAACCGATTGAGGTTTGTGGGAAAGGGTTACATAATGGGTGCCGTTTGCCACAGAATCATGAATGGGATAAACCGTAACAACTTGAGGAATGTACCAATTGTATTGAGTAAAGGTAAGCCGGGAAGAAGACACCGATGCCTGTGCCGAATTTGAAACAGATATATTTACATTTACATCCGCAGTCGGTTGAGTATTTAATCGCACAGTATAGGTGTCTATCAGATATGCCGGATCAGAAGATGTGGTGCCCTCACTTACCGTCGTTCCACTGGTCTGCGTAACAATAAGCGCAGCACTTCCTGTTGCATCGCCAAATACCTGAATCCGCTTATTGCCAGTTTCACTGACGTATACTTTGTTTTGAGATTCGACAAATACATTACGTGGTCCGTCAAATCTTCCGTCTTGTGTGCCATAACTGCCCCATACAACACGGGTTGCAAGTGTGCCGTTTTGATCAAATCGCTGAATACGATTGTTACCTGTATCGGCAACGTATATATTTCCGCTCAAATCAATAGCCATTCCTTGAGGGGTGTCAAGCTGGGGAAGGGCCGTGTTATCAGCTGAACCAAACACACCCCATGATGTTTCATATGTTCCGTTTGCATCAAATCGTTGAATTCGGTGAAATCCTACATCAGCAACATAAATTTTATTATCGGAACCAACGGTAATTCCATACGGCGCTGGAGTTGAGTTGGGGAGGGGGGTTGGTCCACCTGCGGTGGGGGTAGGCATACCTCGTGCCCACGTATACGTTCCATTTGAATCAAACTTTATTATACGACTATTCCCAGTATCGGCAACATAAAATTTTCCTGTCGATTCAGCTGCAACATCTTTCGGTTTATTAAAAGCACCAGGTCCGCCGGGACTTGGTGCTGGGGTAAGCGCGTATACCCACGAACCTGCGGACGTGTATTTTTGAATTCTATCTGCGTCGGAGTCAGCCACGTATACATCATTACCGGTATTAGTACCTAACCCCATTGGACCAAGTACAGTATAAGCGAAAGCGTTACCTGTTCCGAGGGCGCCCAATCCTGTCCACTCTGATTGTTGTACAAAATTTGAGTTAAATTTTTGTACGACCGGTTGATTTGGAGTTGTAAAGTTGTTTGTAATGTAATAGTTGCCCGATGTGTCTATAGACATATCCACAGGACGCCCGATTTCATTTGTTACCGCAACTTGAAATGCGCCTGTATTGCTTAGATACACTTCAAATCGATTATTTAGTTCAGAAACATACATTAAATTCCCGCCTGTGTATATGTGAAGACCTGTTGCTGATTGTGGCATTGTCCACAGCAGTATTGGGGAAAAGTTTGCATTCATTTTTTGCACACGGCTTGTTGCGTCAAGTACATATATGTTGTTGGCCATATCGGAAACAACACGAAGCGGATTGACAAATTGTCCGATTCCGGTCCCATAAGATCCATATGTACTAACTACTGTGCCACTTTGGGATGCGAGTTTTTGGATTCTATTGTTGCCTGTGTCTGCAACGTAAACAAAGTTTTCTGCACCTTGTTGACTTAGTACAATACCACGGGGGTTGCTATATTTACCGTCGGCAAACCCAAGACTTCCCCAGGCAACACATTCAGTACTTTCGTTACCTGCAGTAACACTAGTTGGACAGCGTTGCACGCGATGATTGCCTGTGTCGGCTATGTAAATATATCCAAGTGCTACAGAAATAGAACTAGGATTGTTAAACTGACCCACGCCAGTTCCAGCTGAACCAAAATTTTTGACATGTGTAAATGTACCCGCTACGCCTGATATATCATATACCGCAACACGATTATTGCTGGTGTCCAGTATATAAAGCAAATCTGTAGTTTGATCGATAGCCATTCCTTGTGGTCGATTAAACTGGTTCGTACCCGAGCCGAATGCACCATGAATTGCTTGTAGTGGATATCCAGTTGCATTTGAGTATTCTTCGACGCGTGAATATGACTCATTGAGGAGAAAAATCTTGGTACCTGCGCTATTTACAGCAATATCAGCCCATCTACTTTGAAACTTATAGAGAAAATCTTTTTTAAATTGTGCATGAGCCGTATCGGGGTAGAAAAAGAATACCGCAGCAAGCGCGGTAAGAAGTATTGCCAGGAAGGTCTTTTTTATGTTTTGGGCCAATAAAATACGAATAGTCAATACATTAAATAATAACGACCATATGTTCACTATAATAAGAAATGCTGGTAAATGTCAAGCTAAACTGTGCTTATTTCTGTAGACAAAAAACTCAGAATACGTTATGCTTCAAAAACAATGAACTATACTCGTGCTCCCGAAATAAAACAAACGATTGAACTACTGGTTCGTGAGCTTAGTTTTACCCATATTGATACAAGTAGAATTCACTGTATTCGTAGTATTGACGCAAAAACTCGCGCATATGCGCGCATATGGGGAATGTCAAAATTATTTTTTGAAGTGGCAGGAATACAGCCAAACTATATTATCGAGGTTGTTGCAAAGCGTTTTGACAAATTAAGCGAACGTGAAAAAATTAAAACTCTCATCCATGAACTTATGCATATTCCAAAAACATTTTCTGGTGCACTTTTATCTCATCGCGGTCCCCATCACAAAATAAATGATTGGGAAGTAGAGCGACTTATGCAACGGATTGCGCGATAACAAATATCGATTTATGTTCAAGAAATTTATATATAGTTTAGATTGTCAAAATAAGACTAGTTTAAAAATGAGTTATTTCTGTTTGAAATAATTACTTATCATTGTATGTATAGTTTTTCTTCCATATCCACCTTTTAAGTATTCTTCTCTGTTTTTTGCGTCTGTTTTATTTAAAAATGCCTCATAAAAAATTAGTTTATAGGGTATATGTGGCCTTGTTGATTTACTTTTTCTAGAATTATGATCACTCATTCTTTTCTTGAGATCTGAGGTGTAACCAATGTATAAGTTATTGTTTTTCAAGCTTTGAAGAATATATACGTAGTAAAACATACTTTGGCAATAGCCGCGTTTATCTTAGCGATAAGAGAACGTAATAAATCCTTCGGATTTAAACGTTCCCACGTAATCTCTAAGCTCAATTTGACTATGTCAAATTTCGCTAAGATATTACGTGGACACCGTTTCAAATTCGGTTGGTAGAATAGGTACTGCTTCTTGACAATACAG